>NZ_JBEEAB010000033.1:0-56732 GCF_040120725.1 Actinopolymorpha sp. B9G3
CGCATCCCGCCTGGCTGCGTTCTCGTCGATCGGCGCACAAGACCAGTGCGCCTTCCTCCTCGGCCTTGCCAGCCGGGCGCGGATACGCCGCTCACTGATCGATCGTGATCCATCAGACACCCCCTAGGGCGTGTCTCCAGATGGCGCCGCGTGGGCCGCTCGCTTGACCGGCGCCATCTGGGAGGCGGGCGCTAGTCCTGGAGCAGGCGTTCGCGGAGCTGGGCGAGGGTACGCGAGAGCAGGCGTGAGACGTGCATCTGGGAGATTCCGACCTCGGAGGCGATCTGCGACTGCGTCATGCCCTTGAAGAAGCGCAGCAGGAGGATCCGCTTTTCCCGGTCGGGCAACTGGGTGAGCAGGGGACGTAGCGCTTCGCGGTACTCCACGCCTTCGAGGGCCTCGTCCTCCGAACCCAGCGAGTCGACGACCGCGGGCGCGTCGTCCTGCCCCTGGTCGGGTGCGTCGAGGGAGAGGGTGCTGTACGCGTTGGCGGACTCCAGGCCCTCGAGCACTTCTTCCTCGCGTACGCCCAATTTGCCGGACAGCTCACCGACGGTCGGTGCGCGGCCGAGCTCCTGGGTGAGGTCGCCGGTGACGGTGGCGAGGGAGAGCCGAAGCTCCTGGAGCCTCCGGGGCACCCGGATGGCCCAACCACGGTCCCGGAAGTGTCGCTTGAGCTCGCCGACGATGGTGGGCGTGGCGTACGTCGAGAACTCGACGCCGCGTTCGGAGTCGAACCGGTCCACCGACTTGATCAGCCCGATCGTGCCGACCTGGACCAGATCGTCGAGAGGCTCGCCTCGGTTGCGAAACCTGCGGGCGAGGTGCTCGACGAGCGGAAGGTGCATCTCGACGAGGCGGTCGCGGATCTTCGCCCGTCGCGGATTGTCAGGAGTCAGGTCGCCCAACAGCGCGAACAGTTCGCGGGTCAGCGTCCTAGTGTCGACGACCGTGTCCAGACCCGGCAGGTCGTCAGTCGCTGGCGCCAGGTCGTGTGGTGCCTGGTGTCCGCGAGCGGCTGCTGCGTCAGCCGGGTCGGGACGGACACCTGTTGCGGGTTGCTCAATCACTTGTCTACCGCACCTGATTCGAATGGTGGGAGCTTGGTCGCGCCAGAACCACGCTGGTCGCGTGCGCGGGCGTGTCGTGCGTCGTTGAGGTCGCGGACATCTCCGGACGACATCGCCCGCTCGGGGCGCGCGGCTTCACCACGCTTGGTCAGGGTGATGGTGGCCCGCTGCTCATCGGGGTCGATCAGAGTCTCGACCTCTCCCGCCAGGGCGGTGAGGACCGTCCAGGCGAAGGAACTGCGGGTCGGCACTCGCGGGTCGCGCGAGTGGACGGAGACGGCGACCACCAGTTGGTTGCCGGCAAGCTCGAACCGGCAGGACAACTGTGAGTCGGGTACAGCCTGGGCGAGGAGGAGGGAACTCGCCTCGTCGACCGCGATCCGTAGGTCCTCGATCTCGTCCAGCGTGAAGTCGAGGCGGGCGGCGAGTGCCGCTGCGGTCGTGCGGAGTACCGAGACGTAAGCGGTCCGGGCCGGGACGCTGAGCTCGACGATGTCCGTCTCGTGGGCGGGTGCCCCCGGCGCGGCACTGTCGGGTACGTCGGTCACTGGTGGTCCTCCACCGTTGGTTTGGTCCGGCACGACAGCCCCACCGTACGCCGGGAGGCCATCGCTCGGCGGGCGATTGCGAACGGAGAGTGTAAGGAAGATTGCATTGCGTTGGAAACTCGCGTCGATCGCGAAATGCGTACGGGCCGCATCCCTGGAGACTCGCCGCGCGAGAACCAGGGTGCGACCCGCATCGTCACATCGTGCCGGCGTTCCCGAAGACTCGGGGAGCCGGCACGAGGTCAGGCCTTCTTCGTCTCCCAGAAGATCTCGGCGATCTGGTCGATCTTGGCGAGCAGTTGGTCAGCGACCTTGACGTCGTTGCTGGCCTTCGTGCCCCCACCGCCGCCAGCGAGTTTGGTCGCCTGGTTGAACAGCTCGTTGAGCTGCGGGTACTTCTCGAAGTGCGGCGGCTTGAAGTAGTCGGTCCACAGCACCCACAGGTGGTGCTTCACGAGGTCCGACCGCTCCTCCTTGATGATCAACGCACGCGTCCTGAAGTCGGCGTCGTCACTGTCGTTGTACTTCTCGATGATCGCCTTGACCGACTGGGCCTCGATGCGGGCCTGCGCGGGATCGTAGACCCCGCACGGCAGGTCGCAGTGCGCCGAGACTTCCACTGCCGGCGCGATCAGGCGCGAAAGCATCCCTCTCCAACCTTTCCAAACCATGTTCAGCATGACGTTGCAGCGGTTCTTTGTGACCTTCTTGCGACACTACTCCTGTGCCCAAACGCCGCTGAGGGGGACCTTTGTGTCGAAGTACGGCATCGCGATCGTGCGGGGGCGGTCGATGCTGCCCACGTTGCGTGACGGTGACCGGCTGCTGGTGGCGTACGCACGGACGCCGCGGCCCGGGTCTCTCGTCCTGGTCGTGCTGCCGGGCGGGCGGCCGCTGTCGGTGAAGCGACTCGTCCGACGGGAGCCGGACGGTGGCTGGTGGGTCGAGCGCGACAACCCGCGGGAGGGCATCGACTCGTGGCACGTCGGTGCCATCCCCGAAGGCGACCTGGTGGCCGTCGTCGTCGCCAGACTGCGGGTCGTCACGGCGTTCGTGCGGCTCAGGGACCGGCTGGCGGCTGCTCTTCCGCCTCGCGGTCGCGGTCGTCGGCGTTCGTGACACCGCCGACGCGCTGGAGGAAGGTGCGGGTGCGGGGGTGGGTGGGATGGGTCAGGACCTCCTGGGGCGCGCCGGTCTCGATGACCACGCCGTCGTCCATGAAGACAAGCTGGTCGCCGACCTCCCGAGCGAACGCCATCTCGTGGGTCACGACCAGCATCGTCATGCCGTCAAGAGCCAGTTGACGCATGACGTCGAGGACTTCGCCGACCAGCTCCGGATCGAGCGCGGACGTCGGCTCGTCGAACAGCATCAGCTTCGGGCGCATCGCGAGCGCTCGCGCGATGGCCACCCGTTGCTGTTGCCCGCCGGAGAGCTGGGCGGGGTACTTGTCGACGTGCGGAAGCAGGCCCACCCGGTCGAGCAGCTTGTGTGCCGCCTCGTGCACGACCGCGCGCGGCTCCTTGCGTACCCGTAGCGGTGCCTCCATGACGTTCTCCAGCGCCGTCATGTGCGGGAACAGGTTGAACTGCTGGAAGACCATGCCGATGTCCTGGCGCTGCTCCGCCACCTCCGCGGCCTTGCGTTCGTACAGCTTGCCGCCGCGCTGCCGGTAGCCCACCAGCTCGCCACCGACCCAGAGCCGGCCGGCGTCGATCTTCTCCAGGTGGTTGACGCACCGGAGCAAGGTCGACTTGCCAGAGCCCGACGGCCCGATGACGCAGCAGACCTGCCCCGGGGCGACCTCGAGGTCGACGCCCTTCAGCACCTCGTGGCGGCCGAACCGCTTGCGGACCCGTTCGGCCTTCACCATCGCCGCCATCGCCTCGGTCGGCACAGTGTCTGTCGGCCCGGTGTCTGTCGGCCCGGTGTCAGTCGGTTCTGGCGTCATCGCCTCAGGCACCTCCCGCGCCACCGCGCGCCAGCCGCAACCGGCCGGCCGCGACCCGTGAGCCGCGGGCGAAGTGGCGTTCGATGAAGTACTGCACGACCATCAGGATGCTGGTGAGCGCGAGATACCACAGGCACGCGCCGATGAGCATCGGGAACACCTGGAACGTCCGGCTGCCGATGCCCTGCAGCTGGAACCACAGTTCGTACGCCGGAACGTAGGCGACGAGGGCGGTGTCCTTGAGCATGGCGATCGTCTCGTTGCCCGTCGGCGGGATGATCACCCGCATCGCCTGCGGCAGGATGATCCGGCGCAGGGTGAGCGGCCGGCGCATGCCGAGCGACTCGGCGGCGTCAACCTGGCCTTGCGGGATCGACTGCATGCCCGCGCGCACGATCTCGGCCATGTACGCACCCTCGGACAGGGCGAGGCCGAGCGTCGCCGCGACGAAGCCGGTGACCACGGTGCGGGCGTCGAATCCGAAGAACCGCAGGCTCAGGTCGATCCCGAACAGATCCGCGATCCACCAGTCGAACGGCACGCCGATCTCGAACCGTGCGTAGAGGATGCCGAGGTTGCCGAAGAGCACCAGCAGCACCACGCGCGGGACGGCTCGGAAGAACCACACGTAGACCCACGACACACCCGACAGGATCGGGTTGGTCGAGAGCCGCATGATCGCGAGGACGACGCCGATCACGATCCCGATCACCATCGCGACGACGGTGAGGACGACCGTGTTCCGGGCACCTTCGAGGACCGGCGGCGCGAGCGCGTTGGCGGCCATGAAGTCCCACTGGAACGCGTCGTTCGTGAGCAGCATGTGCACGAACATCGCGGTCAGTACGACGATGCACCCGGTGACCACCCAGCGCCAGGGATGCCGGACGGGCACCGCCCTGATGAGCTCGGCCTCGGAGGTGGCCACCGGGGCTGTGGATCGCCCGCTCATGGCGTCGAGGGGTTGACCTGCACCTGTTCGGCCGTGACGGCGCCCTTGTCGTTGCCCCACTTGCCGAGGATGTCGGCGTAGGTGCCGTCCTCGATGATCGCCTGCGTGGCCCTCTGGATCGCCTCGGCGAACTCCGCCTCGTCCTTGTTGACAGCGATGCCGTAAGGCGCGTTGCCGTAGGGCTCACCCAGCAACTCCAGCTTGCCGCCGGTCTGCTCGACCGCGTAGACGGCGATCGGCAGGTCAGCAGTCATCGCGTCTTCCTTGCCGGACACGACGTTGGTGGTCACCGTGTCCTGGCCTGGGTACTGGTTGATCGTGATCGCGGGCTCGCCGGCCGCCTCGCACTTCTTCGAGCGCTCCTGCAGGTCAGGCACCTCGATGGTGTCCTTCTGGACGCCGATCGTCAGGCCGCAGGCGTTGTCGATGTCGACCTTCTTGGGGTTGCCCTTGGTGGTGACCCACTGGATGGGGGAGTTGAAGTAGGCGATCATCTGCGTCTGTTCCATGCGTTCGGCATTGATCGTGAACGACGAGACGCCCGCTTCGTACTTGCCCGACTGGATGGCGGGGATGATGTCGCCGAACGCCGAGGGCACCCACTCGACCTCGAGGTCGAGCTTGCCGGCGATCGCGTCGAAGAGTTCGACGTCCATGCCGATCACGGTCTTGCCGTCGGCGTCCAGGAACTCGTTCGGCGCGTAGCTCGCGTCGGTGCCGACCCGGATCTTGCCGTCGGAGGCGATCGAGTCGGGGACGAGAGCGGCGAGCTCGGACTCCGGCGTCGTCTTGGCCTCAGGCGACTCGGTGGCGGACGGATCATCGCCGCCGCAGCCGGCGAGGGTGGTGCCGATCGCGAGGAGGGCGCCGCCTGCGGCAAGAATGCGGCGGATGTGCTGCCTTGTCATGACACGTCCTTTGCTCTCGTAACGGCGCGACGCCGCCTGGGACGGGGTGGTGACCAGAAGCGTCGCATCTGAATTGTTCAGCTTTGTTAAGCAGCGCCCGTGGGCGTTCGTTACGCACGGCATTGACTCGGCAACGGCGGGTGGGCTCTTGGTTGCTGCCGCCCCGGAGCCGACACATGGTATGACAGACTTTCCCCATACGGGTGACCCCCGTTTGGCATTGCGATCGACCCGGACCTGATCGCCCGCGGCCGTGTTGTTCCATCCGTCCAAGGTGCCGGCCGGGCCCTCTTCGTGGTTGCTCCGTTTTCCGGCGCCCTCGCCTTCTAGGACAGGGTTCCCGCATGTCTTCTGACGCTTTGACCGATCCGTCCGCCACTGCTCCGGTCCCGCAGGTTCCGGAGGTTCCGCTGGTTCCGGGGGTTCCGCCGGTTCCGGGGGGACCCGGGGTTCCGGGCACGTTGGGTGTCACCCCACCGGTGCCGTTCGACGACACCGACCCGGCGTTCTCGTTCCACCGTGGCGGCAAGCTCGAAGTCGCGTCGACGGTTCCCGTCCGCGGGCGCGATGACCTGTCCCTTGCGTACACCCCGGGGGTGGCGCGGGTGTGCACGGCGATCGCGGAGCGGCCCGAGCTCGTCCACGACTACACCTGGAAGTCCCGTACCGTCGCGGTCGTCACCGACGGCACCGCCGTGCTCGGCCTGGGTGACATCGGCCCGGAGGCGTCTTTGCCGGTGATGGAGGGCAAGGCGCTGCTGTTCAAGAAGTTCGGCGGCGTCGACGCGGTGCCGATCTGCCTGGCGTGCACCGACGTCGGTGAGCTGGTGGAGACGGTCGTACGACTGGCACCGGCGTTCGGCGGCATCAACCTCGAGGACATCTCGGCCCCGCGGTGCTTCGAGGTGGAGCGGCGACTTCGCGACCGGCTGGACATCCCGGTGTTCCACGACGACCAGCACGGTACGGCGATCGTGGTGCTGGCGGCGCTGACCAACGCGATGGAGCTGACCGGGCGCAAGCCGATCGACACGAGGGTCGTGATCTCCGGTGCGGGTGCTGCCGGCGTCGCGGTCGCGGCGATCCTGCTGGCGTCGGGGTATGAGGACATCGTGGTGACCGACCGGGGCGGCGCCCTGCACGAGGGGCGGACCGATCTCAACCCGGTGAAGCGGAGCCTTGCCGCGACGACGAATCCGCATCGTCGTACCGGCGCGCTGGCCGACGTGATGCGGCGTTCAGACGTGTTCATCGGGGTGTCCGGAGGGTCGGTCGCCGAAGAGACGGTCGCGTCGATGGCCGAGGACTCGGTAGTGCTCGCGCTCGCGAACCCCGACCCCGAGGTGCATCCCGACGTGGCGGCGCGGCATGCGGCGGTGGTCGCCACCGGGCGCTCGGACTTCCCGAACCAGATCAACAACGTGCTGGCGTTCCCGGGTGTGTTCCGGGGCGCGCTCGACGTCCGGGCGCGGCAGATCAGCGAGGGGATGAAGCTGGCGGCCGCTGCGGCGTTGGCCGAGCTCGTGGGCGATGAACTCGCGCCGTCGCGGATCATCCCGTCCCCGTTCGACGCCCGGGTGGTGCCTGCCGTGGCGGCCGCCGTCGCCGACGCCGCTCGCCGCGAAGGCCTCGCCCAGCGCTGATGCCGCCGGTGGCTTGCAAATGACCACGCTGGGCATGCGAGTGGCACCCGGACCAGGCATGTACGCATGGACGGCCACCACAGGCATGCCCAACGTGGTCATTTGCCGGGCTCGCCGTCCCCAGCTGCGCCCCGGTGATGGGTAGGGTCAGGGTGTGTTTGCCGCTTATGCCGTACGCATCGAACCGAACGATCCGGTAGCCGGCCTGGAGGTCGGTGAGCGACCCGAGCCCGAGCCCGGCGACGGTTGGACCACAGTCACGGTCCGGGCGGCCGCGCTCAACCACCACGACCTGTGGTCGCTGCGAGGGATCGGTCTGGCGGAGAAGCAGCTGCCGATGGTCCTCGGCACCGACGCCGCCGGCGTCGACGAGGACGGCAACGAGGTCGTCGTCCACGGCGTGATCAGCTCTCCGGAGTGGCGTGGCGACGAGACGCTGGACCCGCGCCGGTCGCTGCTGTCGGAGCGTCATCCTGGAACCCTCGCCGAGCGGGTCGCTGTGCCGCGCGCCAACCTGGTCCCCAAGCCCGCGTCGCTGAGCTTCGATGAGGCGGCCTGCCTGCCGACGTCGTGGCTCACGGCCTACCGCATGCTCTTCGTCCAGTCCGGTCTCCGCCCCGGCGGCACGGTGCTGGTCCAGGGTGCGGGCGGCGGCGTCTCCACCGCGCTGGTCACCCTGGCCAAGGCGACCGGCCTCCGGGTGTGGGTGACGAGCCGCGACGAGGCCAAGCGGGCGCGGGCGGTCGACCAGCTTGGTGCTGACGCGGCGTTCGAGCCCGGCGCCCGGCTGCCCGAACGTGTCGACGCGGTGATGGAGACCGTGGGCGAGGCGACGTGGAGCCACTCGCTGAAGTCACTCCGGCCCGGCGGAACGCTGGTCGTGTCTGGAGCGACGAGTGGCCCGAATCCGCCGGCCGACCTCAACCGGGTCTTCTTCCTCCAGCTGCGGGTCGTGGGCTCGACGATGGGGACGCGGGACGAGCTCGCCGGACTGCTGCGCCTGTGCCACGAGACCGGCGTACGCCCACTGGTCGACCAGGTGCTGCCGCTGTCCGATGCGCGCAAGGGACTGTCGGCGATGGCCGCAGGCGAGGTCTTCGGCAAGGTCGTCCTGACGCCGTGAGGGCGCTGCCTCGCGTGGGATGAGGGGCACCCTCACACGAACCTATGGGGTGAGGGGCACCCTCACGCGAACGCCGCGGCGCACTAACCGGTGATCAGCCGCTGGATAACGCCAGGCTAATGATCGCCCTCGCCCGTTGTCCTTCGCGGTCACGCGCACGAGTCTCGATGCAGGCCCTCGAAACGCGAGGGAACAACCTGCGAGAGAGGCGATTTCGATGCGTCTGTTCACCGACCTGGGGGCCGCGCTCAGCGGCCGCGGCGCCAAGTCCCAGACCCGTACGCGTACCGGCCGTTCCGGAAAGTCGAAGCGGTCCAAGCAGAGCCGTACGACGGGGACGAGCTGAATGGTCCAGGAATCTCGGAGCCGGCGGGAGCGATTCCGCCGGCTCCACCTGCGCCTGGCGCGCCTCGTCACGGTGCCCGAGGCTTCGGGCGGGATCGTCGCCGCCGCGCCGGTCCTCAGGGTGCGGGAGATCTTCACCCGCTTCTGGCCGTACGCACAACCTGACCGGAAGGTTCTCGCCACCAGCCTGCTCTTCGTTGCGCTCACCCCGCTGACCGCGGCCGCGTCGATCTGGGTCTTCAAGGACATCATCGACACGGTCCTCGTCGGCCGGGACCTCCATGCCCTGTGGGTGCTGGGTGGGGCGTTGCTCGGCGTCACGCTCGTCGCCGGAGTCGTGTCGTACGCCTCGAGCGCGGTGTCGGCCTGGCTGGCCGAACGCTTCCTGCTGCGCCTGCGCGACGCCGTGTTCGCGCACGTGCTGCGCCTGCCGCCGGCGTTCTTCGAGCGTTACCGCGCGGGCGATGTAGTGTCCCGGCTCACCAACGACGTCAGCGCCATCGAACGTCTCGTGGTCAGTGGCGTCACGCGGTCGGTCTCCTACGCCGTCCGCATCCTCGTCTTCGCCGGGCTCGCGCTCTACCTGCGGTGGGAGTTGGCGCTGCTGGCGTTCGTCATCGTCCCGCTGTTCTGGTGGGTCGCCCGGCACTTCTCGCGTCAGATCAGGACGGCGTCGCGGGAGAAGCGGCGTCGTACCGGGGGAGTCAGCGCGGTCGCTGAGGAGACCCTCGCGAACATCCCGCTGGTGCAGGCGTACGGGCAGGAACGCGCCGAGACGGGCCGGCTGCATGGGGAAGGTCGCGCCCGGATGGCCGCCGGCCTGGCGGCGAACCGGATGTCCGCGCTCTACTCACCAGCCATCGACGTCATCGAGGCGGTGGGCGGCCTCCTGGTGTTCGCGGTCGGTGCCTGGGAGCACGCGCAGGGGCGCCTGACCATCGGCGGCCTGCTGGCGTTCGTCGCCTATCTCGCCCAGCTCTACCAGCCGATCCGCAGCGCGTCGCGGCTCGCCACCACCGTCTACGGCGCGTCGGCGAGCGCGGAACGCCTGGTGGAGTTGCTGGATCACCCACCCGGCATCGTGTCGTCGCCGAGCGCCGTGCCGCTCGTGCACGGTCCGCACGGCGTGCACCTGGACGGCGTGACGTTCCGCTACCCGGGTGCCGAGCGTGCCGCGCTCGCCGGGATCGACCTGCGGATCGCACCGGGCGAGACGGTCGCCGTCATGGGGCCCAACGGTGCCGGCAAGTCCACGTTGACACGGCTGCTGCTGCGCTGGGCCGACCCCGAGTCGGGGGTGGTACGCATCGACGGGACCGACATCCGCGACCTCGACCTGGAGTCCCTGCGCGCCCAGGTGGCCGTCGTCCTGCAGGAGACGATGCTGTTCGACCGGACCGTCGCCGAGAACATCTCCTACGGCGCACTCGCCGCCGGTCCGCCGGAGGTGTTCCGGGCGGCGGTCGCCGCCCATGCCGACGGCTTCGTCCGCGAGCTGCCGGAGGGCTACCTCACGCGGGTGGGCCAGCGCGGCCGGCGACTCTCGGGCGGCCAGCGGCAACGGCTCGCGATCGCGCGCGCGCTCATCCGGCGCGCGCCTGTGCTGATCCTCGACGAACCCACGGCCAGTCTCGACGCGCCGGCTGCCCGCGCCGTCATCGAACCGATGCGCCGCCTGATGGCCGGGCGTACCACGCTGCTCATCACCCACGACCGGTCGCTCGCCGCACTCGCGGACCGCACGGTGGTCCTCGACCGGGGACGCATCGTCGCCGAGCACCGCCCGCAGGCCGGGCCCACCTCGCCGCAGCCGCCCGCCTCGCCGCAGCCGCCCGTCTCACCGCAGCCGCCTACCTCGCCGCAGCCGCCCACCTCGCCGCAGCCGCCAGCGGCAGCGCGACCGGCCCCGGTCCGATGAGTCGTCCGCTGCCACCGGACTACCAGCCGGTCCAACTGCTGAGTCGCAACCACGACTACGACGTACGCCTGGTCCACAGCGCCGAGCGCGACTGCCTCTGCGTCGCGAAATCGGTCCGCGGATACCGGCTGCGCGACCAGGCAGTCGTCGACCGGCTGCTCACCGAGGGGCGGCTCCTCCAGCGATTCACCCATCCCCACCTGGTCCGGGCCTACGACGTGCGGGAGGCACCGCGTCCGACCGTGATCCTGGAGGTGCTGCCCGGGCACACTCTCAGCCGGCTGGTCATCGACCGGCGTGCCGGTCTGGCCGTCCCCGACCTCGCCCGGCTGGGGAGCCAGCTGTGTGCGGCCCTTGCGTACCTCCATCGCCACGGCACGCTGCATCTCGACCTCAAGCCGTCCAACCTGGTGGTGGCGGCCGGGCTGCTCAAGGTGTTCGACCTCGGCCTCGCGCAGTCGCCCGGGCCGAGTCCCGCCGGGCAGGGCACCCCTGAGTACCTCGCGCCGGAGCAGGCACGTGGGGCCGACGTGAGTCCGGCGACCGACGTGTGGGGGATGGGCGGGGTGCTCTACCGTGCCGCGACCCGGAGACGGCCGTTCCCCGACGCGGGCGGTGACCACTTCCCGCAGCTGCACCGGAAGGTCGACCCGATCGGACGCCGGCTGCCTCGACGCCTCACCGACCTGGTGACGGCGTGCCTGGATCCGCTACCCGGTGGTCGACCGAGTGTGGCGGAGGTGGCGGCGGGCCTGCGCGCCCTGCTCCCGGTGGACCCAGCTCGACGGTGACCTCGAGGCCGCCCAGGGGCGAGACTCCGAGCGCGATGTGCCCTCCCGAGGCTTCTGCCGTACGCCGGACGATGTCCAACCCGAGACCGGTCGACCCGCCACCGCTCGCACCCCGGTCAAGGACCACGGCGCCAGGCGGGATGCCCGGTCCGGCATCGCTGACGGTCAGGACGACGCCGCCCGCGGGCGTCCCGCACAGTCGTACCGCGAAGGCCGTGCCTTCTGGAGTGTGCGCGAACACGTTCCCCAGCAGGGCGTCGACGAGTGCGGCGAGGTCCCCGGCCGACAGACCCACCGGCAGGAGCGTCGTGGGCACGTCCGTGGCGACCTCGCGGCTCTCCTCCTCGGCCAGGACCTGCCAGAACCCGATCCTGTCGTACACCACCGATACCGCGTCACACATCGGCCCGCCGGATGCCACTCCCCGGTCTGTGACGCCACGTCGCGCCTCGATGATCGCCTGGTCGACGGCGCGTTCCAGGGCGTCGACCGCGCTGGTCAGCCGGGCGGCTTCGTCGGTGGTCAGCGCCTCGGCCTCGATCCGCAGCACGGTCAGAGGCGTACGGATCCGATGGGACAGGTCCGCGACCGACTCGCGTTCGCGCGTGAGGAGCTCCCGGATCCGGCCAGCCAGTGCGTTGAGAGTCGTACCGACCTCACTCAGCTCCGGGACGCTCGCTGGTCGTGCGCGGGCGTCGAGATCGCCGTCGCCGAGCCGGCGGGCCACCGCGTCGAGATCGTGCAGCGAACGTACGGTCGACCGCGCGAGCCGGTCCGCGACCACCAGGCCGAGCACGAGCAGGCCGGCGCCGAGTAGCCCCAGGATCAGCCACGCGCGCGTGACGCCCACCCGCATCTGTGCGTCCGAGACGTACGACCGCACGACGGCCGTTCCGTCCGGCAGCCCGAGCGCGGCGATGAGCACCTCACGCCCGCCGGGCGCGACCGCGGTGATGCTGCGTCCCTGCTGCGCGAGGTCGACGGCCGGGGACCGTCGTACGTCGTCGCCGAGAACGGTCCCGTCAGGGAGGAACACCGTGACGGGGACTCTGCTCACGTCGTCGGCGCTGCGCAGGTCCAGTGTCGAGGCCAGCGTCGACCGGTCCAAGGTCGCGACCAGCGGGACGACCGACTCGGCCTCCCGGGTCGCCTCGCCCACAGCCCGGTCGGCCGCGACCTGCTGCAGGAGCAGCCCGAGGGGAATGAGGAACGCCGCGAGTACCAGACTCGTGGTAGCCCCGACCAGGAGGGCGAGCCGGCGTCTCATCCGTACGCCGGCCCACTCGGTTCCGCCGGCCCACTTGGTTCCGCCGGCCCACTCGGTTCCGCCGGCTCAGGGCTCGCCGCCGGTTCCGGTGGAGCGAGCTTGACTCCGACACCGCGCACGGTGTGCAGGTAGCGCGGCTCGGCCGCCGTCTCGCCGAGCTTGCGCCGCAGCCACGACAGGTGGACGTCCACCGTCTTGTCCGCACCGCCGTACGGTTGCCGCCACACCTCGACCATCAGGTCACGCTTGGAGACCACGGCACCGGCGTTCTCGGCGAGGAACAACAGCAGCTCGAACTCCTTCGGCTTCAGGTCGAGTACCGTCCCCGCGAGCCTCGCGACCCGGGCACGTGCGTCGACCGTCAGCTCACCGACCGTGAGTGGACCGGCCGCGGCAGCCTCGGTCGTACGCCGCAGAACCGCCCGGATCCTGGCATCCAGCTGTCCTGCGCTGAACGGCTTCACGAGGTAGTCGTCGGCGCCCGCGTCGAGCAGCCGGACGATCTCCTGCTCGTCGTCACGGGCCGTCGCGACGATGACCGGGATGTCCGACACGCCCCGGAGCATGCCGAGTACGTCGCGGCCGTCGATGTCGGGAAGGCCGAGGTCGAGGACGACGAGATCGGGTTGGTCGCGCAGGACGGCGGACAGCGCCACCCCGCCGTACGGCACCGAGGCGACGACATGACCGGTCGCCGTCAGGGCGCGGGTGAGGGAGATCCGGATCGCCGGATCGTCCTCGACGAGCAGCAGGGACACCACTCCCACACCGTACTGAGGGCGTCCTTAACGCGGTGTTAAGCCGACATGGGGCACGCTGGGGCCATGCCTCGTCGACGTGTCCTCCTCGGCGTCCTCGGCTGGCTCGCCGTGGCCACGGTCGCGGTGACGGTCGGGGTCCTCGCGATCTCCCTCCTTGGCCGAGGGCTCACCGACGGGACGAGCCAACCCTTGAGCAGCGACGCCGTCGCCCGGGCGCTCGCGAAGGCGAGTGCCGAAGCGACGCCGGAACCCACCGCTGTCCGGCCCGAGCCGAGCACCTCGGCGACCCCGACGGGTGAGCCGCCGACCACCCCACCGGTGGGGGAGGAAGGATCGACTCCGGCGGTGACGAGCTTCCCCTCCCGAGGTGGCACAGTCCTTGCCAGGTGCGACGGCGACCAGGCGTACCTCACCTCCTGGAGCCCACATCCGGACTTCGAGACCGAGGAGGCGGAGCGTGGACCGGACAGCACCGCGTCGGTGGAGTTCGAGGGCGACGACGTGAAGGTGAAAGTCGTCGTGACCTGCGTCAACGGCCGCCCGAAGGCCGAGACGGAGATCAAACCCGACTGAGGGCCGGCCAGCACTGGACGTTGTGACTGCTCGTGCGGCTACTGCCAGGCGCGCCGATCAGCTCGCCAGGTCCCGCCGGCCGCCGTCAGGTCCAGGATCGGGTCGGCATAGAGCGCGACGTCGCGCACGAGGCGGTCGAAACTCGATGGCAGAGGATCGCCGTCGACTCCGAGTTGCCGGCGGAACGCGGCGTACGCAGGGCGACGGATCTCGATCAGGCCGCCGATCGCCTCGCCGAGCCGCCGAAGGGGAGTGCCGCGGTAGTGTGCCGTCTTCTCGACCGCGGCTCTTGCTTCGGAGTAGTCGAGGTCGTGCCTGCCCGTCAATGTCCACATGTCCACGTAGTCCCTGACCCGGGTGTTCCCCTCGCCGAGGCTGACGGCCGTGCAGAGCTTCTCCGCCAGGACGGTCACCAGCGGGTATCCGAGGATGCAGATCGGTGGGCCGTCGCGGAGCACGGGGTAGGCAAGCTCGACTGGTGCGGGAGTGACCGGATCACCGACGTTGACGTCGAGTTTCAACTTGACCCGCGCCTGCGCGACGTGAGCGTCCATCGTGACGCGAACGCCACCGTAGAGGCCGTCCTCGCGGATGGCGGAGGTACGCACGGTCGTGGTCAGGAAGTCGACGCCGTCGTCCTCGGCAAGGCGCAACTGACACACCTCCACGACCCGTGCGGCCACGGTTGCCTGATCCGCAGAGATGCGCCGGGCGAGCAGGTCTGCATCCTGCGTAGGACGGCGCGCGTCAAGGACGGCGAGCAGCAGTCCCCCCTTGAGGACGAACTCGTCGCGGTGTTCAGATGCGGCGATGCGGGCGAGAAACCGCTCGAGGACGTAGAACGTCAGCAGCTCCTGGGTCGGGCGGCGTTCCCGGCGGGCGCGGTTCTGCAGGTCCAGATAGGCGCGTCCTGCAGCGGTCGCTCGCGTCACCGGCATGGTCAGCTCGCCGTCAGGACGTCGAGGGCGGCCCGCAACGGCCCGGCCACATGCAGGGCACGCGCGAACTCGACGAGCTCGCCCACGCGGGCATCGCGTCCTGCGAGGTAGCGTCGCAACGCAATGAGTGCCGTCGCCTCGCCGAGGCGCGCTCTCAGCCGGAACACGTCCACCACGGTCCTTGGTGCGGAATAGACGCGGACGTGTTCACCTTCGGCCGCCTCCACCAACTCCACGCCCAGCTCGAACGTGTCGACGTCGAAGCGCGACACCTCGGTCGGCGGGTGATCGATGTGCGGCGGGCGCGAGGTCCGTGGCACGGCGATGTGGACGGCCGCGGGGATGTCGTCGGTCAGGTCGTGGAGCGCCAGCGCAGAGGTCAGGCACACCACTGCCTGCGGTACCCGCCGCGCGACCGCGAGCAGGTCGGGATACCGCGGCACGGGCGCGTCGGCCCTGCGAAAGACCCCTCGCGACAACTCGTTCAGGTCTCCCTGGTCGCGAAGGCGGTAGAGATCACGAGGGTGTACGCCGGCCTGCAGCGCCTCACCAGTGGTGAAGGTCGCAGGTAGGCCGGACAGTTCTTCCGCATCGAGCATGGATAAAAGTGTAGCCATCAACGGCGATCGTGGCTACGTTTCTATCCACGGCGGATCCAGCGTGAAGGGCAGGAACCTGGCCAAACCGTACGTATCGGAGTCCCGCAGGTTCTCAGTCGTCGTCCTCGTCGTCGAGGCGGGCGAGCCAGGTCGCCAGGCGTTCGACCGGCGTCTCGAACTCGGGGTTGAGGTCGACGAACTCCCGCAGCCGGTCGGCCAGCCAGGCGAGACTGACCTCCTCCTCGCCACGCCGGTCGGACAGCTCCTCGATACCACGATCGGTGAAGTACACGATGCAGACCTTCGCAGGGGAGACGCGAGCCCAGGCTCAGCTGTAGGCGTCGGAGAGCAGGGTGGCCTGCTCGATGCCGTGGACCGACGTGGACCCCACCGCCGGCGCTGCCGACGAAGGTCGCGCGACGAGCTCGATGCCTCGCCCGTCGATCTGCGGCACCAGGTTGAGCGCGATGTGCGGCCACGGACCCTGGTTGGCCGGCTCGTCCTGCACCCAGCGAATCTCCGCGTGCGGGTACTTCGCGAGCTCGGCCTTGATCGCGTCGACGGGGAGCGGGCTGAGCTGCTCCAGCCGGACGATCGCGGTTCGATCACCCTGCCGGCGCTTGCGTTCGGCCAGCAGTTCCCACGACACCTTCCCCGAGCAGAGCAGGACCTGCCTGACGCCGGCAGGGTCAACCACGTCGTCGGCGATGACCGGACGGAACCGCCCGCTCGTGAACTCCGCCGGCTGGCTCGTCGCCGCCTTGCTTCGCAGCATCCACTTCGGTGTGAAGACGACGAGTGGACGGTGCACGGCGCCCAGGGCGTGCCAACGCAACAGGTGGAAGTAGTTGGACGGCAGCGACGGCTGCGCGATCGTCATCGAGTCGCCCGCACCCATCTGCAGGAAGCGTTCGATCCGGGCCGAGGAGTGGTCGGGTCCCTGGCCTTCGTATCCGTGGGGGAGCAGGAGGACGACTCCGGACTGCTGACCCCACTTGGCCTCGCCCGACGAGATGAACTCGTCGATGATCGTCTGGGCGCCGTTGGCGAAGTCCCCGAACTGCGCCTCCCAGCAGACCAGCGCGTCGGGCCGCGCCACCGAGTAGCCGTACTCGAAGCCCATCGCCGCGAACTCGCTCAGCAGGGAGTCGTAGACGTAGAACGTCCCCTGCTGCTCGTCGAGGTTGGCGAGCGGAGTCCACTCGTCGCCGTTGTGCCGGTCGATGATGGTGGCGAACCGCTGTACGAAGGTGCCGCGCCGGCTGTCCTGCCCGGCGAGCCGCACCGGCCTGCCGGCCATGAGCAGCGAACCGAACGCCACCATCTCCGCCGTCGCCCAGTCGATGGGGCCCTCCGTGATGGCGGCGGCGCGCCGCTGCAGTTGCGGGAGCACCTTCTGGTGCACCGTGAAACCCTCGGGCACAGATACATGGGCGTCGGAGATCCGCTTGAGCACCTCCAGCGGCACGGCGGTCTCGAGCTCCGCCGCCGGCTTCTCGGGGTACTCCGGAGCGGTGACGTAGTCGTCCTCGGCTGGAGCGCTCTTCGCGGCACGAACCTCGGCGAACACCCGCTCCAGGCGTTCCTGGTAATCCTGCAGCGCCTGCTCGGCCTCCTCGACCGAGATGTCGCCGCGGCCGATGAGTGCCTCGGTGTAGAGCTTGCGGACCGAGCGCTTCTGCTCGATCAGGTCGTACATCCGCGGCTGGGTGAACGACGGGTCGTCGCCCTCGTTGTGACCACGGCGGCGGTAGCAGATCACGTCTAGCACGACGTCCTTGTGGAACGTCTGGCGGTAGTCGAACGCCAGCCGCGCCACCCGGATGCAGGCCTCGGGGTCGTCACCGTTGACGTGGAAGATCGGCGCCTGGATCATCCGTGCGACGTCGGTGCAGTACGTCGACGACCGCGACGCCGTGGGCGCGGTCGTGAACCCGACCTGGTTGTTGACGATCACGTGGATCGTGCCGCCGGTGCGGTAGCCGCGCAGCTGCGAGAGGTTGAGCGTCTCGGCAACCACGCCCTGGCCGGCGAACGCCGCGTCGCCGTGGATGAGCACCGGCAGCACCGGGAAGTCGAGCCCGCGGTTGAGGATGTCCTGCTTGGCCCGCGCGATGCCCTCCAGCACCGGGTCGACCGCCTCCAGGTGGGACGGGTTCGCCGCGACGGACACCTTGATCCGGGCGCCGCTGTCGGCGGTGAACTCACCCTCGGCACCCAGGTGGTACTTCACGTCGCCGGAACCCTGGATCGTCCGCGGGTCGATGTTGCCCTCGAACTCCCGGAAGATGTGTGCCGGGCTCTTGCCGGCGATGTTGGCAAGCACGTTGAGCCGGCCGCGGTGGGCCATGCCGATGGTCACCTCGTCGAGGTCGGCCATCGCGGCCTGCTCGCAGATCTCGTCGAGCAGTGCGATCGCGGACTCCCCACCCTCCAGGCTGAACCGCCGTTGCCCGACGTACTTCGTCTGTAGGAACGTCTCGAACGCCTCGGCCTGGTTGAGCTTGGCGAGGATGCGCAGCTGCTCGGTGCGGGGGAGCTTGTCCTGCGGACGTTCGACGCGGTCCTGGATCCAGCGGCGTTCCTCCGGCTCCTGGATGTGCATGTACTCGATGCCGACCGTGCGGGAGTACGCATCGCGCAGCAGGCCGAGGATGTGCCGCAGCATCATGAAACGCTTGCCGCTGCCGAAGCTCCCGGTGGCGAACTCCCGGTCCAGGTCCCACAGCGTGAGCCCGTGCGTCACGACGTCGAGGTCGGCGTGCCGGCGGACCTTGTAGTCGAGCGGGTCGGTGTCGGCGATCAGGTGGCCGCGCACGCGGTAGGCGTGGATCAGCTCCAGCACCCGCGCCTGCCGGCCGATCTCGTCGTCGTGTGAGGTGGGGATGTCGGAGACCCAGCGGACCGGTTCGTACGGGATCCGCAGGGCGGCGAAGATGTCCTCGTAGAAGTCGTCCTCGCCGAGGAGCAGGTGGTGCACTCGGCGCAGGAAGTCACCCGACTGTGCGCCCTGGATGACCCGGTGGTCGTAGGTCGAGGTCAGTGTCATGGTCTTGCTGACGGCGAGCCGGTTGAGCGTCTCCTCGGCCGCGCCCTGGTATTCGGCCGGGTACTCCATCGCGCCGACCCCGACGATGGCGCTCTGGCCGGCCATCAGGCGCGGTACCGGGTGGGTGGTGCCGACCGTGCCGACGTTCGTGAGGCTGATGGTGGTGCCCTGGAAGTCCTCGACGGTCAGCTTGTTGGTCCGGGCGCGGCGTACGACGTCCTCGTACGCACCCCAGAACGAGGCGAAGTCGAGGGTCTCGGCGGCCTTGATGTTGGGCACGAGCAGTTGCCGGGTGCCGTCCGGCTTCTGGATGTCGATCGCGAGGCCGAGGGAGAGGTGCGGGGGCTTGACCATGGCCGGCTTGCCGTCGGCCTCGGTGTAGCTGTAGTTCATCTCCGGCATCGACCGGACGGCCTTGGCGATGGCGTAGCCGATGATGTGGGTGAAGCTGACCTTGCCGCCGCGCGAGCGGGCCAGGTGGTTGTTGATGACGATGCGGTTGTCGATCAGCAGCTTCACCGGGACCTGCCGCACGCTGGTGGCGGTGGGGACGGTGAGGCTCTGGTCCATGTTCTTGGCGGTGCGCGCCGCGGCACCACGCAGGGGCACCAGCTCCGGCTTCTCGGCGGCGGCCGGCTGGGCGCCCTCCTTGGCCGGAGGCGCCGCCTGGCCAGCCGTCGGGACCGTGGACGGGGCGGTCGGCGCCTTGGGTTCGCCGGTGCGCGCCGTCGCCCGTGCGGGGCCGCCGGGGCTGGCGGAGGGCCTGGCCGGTCGCGTGGTGGTCGACGGCCCCGGGTCGGAGCCGGAGGGATGGACCTTGGGGCGCGGGGCCGGCCCGAGCGAGGTGGCCGCGGAACGCTTCTCGCCGGGCGGGGCGGTGCCCTCGTCCCGGTCGCGACCGTTGGACTCGGGGTGGTAGTCACGGAAGAACGCCAGCCACGCCTTGTCCACCGAGTCGGGATCTTTGAGGTAGCGCTGGTACATCTCGTCGACGAGCCACTCATTTGTCCCAAACTGGGACAGCGGGTCGTTGTGCGAGGACTGGGACGCCACGGCGTTAATCGCCTCTTCCACTCACCATCATGGTTCGAACCGTCTTTGGGCTTCCGGGGCCAAGCGTAGTCGTCGGTTTCAACTCCATACGTGACGGACACGTCACAACGGCGATGTGGCGCCGTGCGGGCATGGTGATACCACGCAGCGTCGCTGTCGGGCTGTCTCGCAGGAGCATCGTCGAGGGTCTGGAGGCTCCGACCCCTACAGGTCGGGGAGCTGTGACGCGGACAGGACGTACTGGAAGAGGTTCCGGTAACGCCGCATGACCGTACGCAGCTCGTCGGTGCTCATGCTGTCGTTGTGCCGCCACTCCCGCTCGATGCGGTCGCGGTGGTCGGTGAACGTCGAGGTGACGAACTGCATCGCGTCCCCGATGAGCAGGCCGGCCTCGCGAACCGCGTCACGCGGGTCGTCGAGGATCTGCGCCTGGGTGACGAGCCAGCGGTGCTGGAGTTCCTCCACGTGCCGCTTGCGAGCGGCCTCGAGCTGCTCGGCCTCGCTGGGCCGTGACAACTCCTCGCCGGTGTCCTCGAGCGGGTCACTGTCGTCCTCGTCGCGGCTGTCCTGGATGTCGGAGTGCTTCGGCTCGCCGAGGGACTGGTTTCCGGCCTGACTCGCGTCGGGTTGCCAGGTGATCCCACTCGGCGTGGACGGGACGGACTGGAGTCGCGGGGTGTCCGAGGGCGTGGCGTCGTCGGAGCGGGTCGAGGTGGTCACGGGACCTTCCCAGGAGTCGCGCGGCGTGGTGGCCGCGGACGTCGGAACTGGTGGGCGAGAGGTGGATTCGTGCGGCTTGGGCTCGAACGGGCTGCGGTCGGGCTCGAATCGACTGCGGTCCGCCTCGAACTGGCTACGGTCGGGTCCGAGCGGGCTGTCGGTCTTGCCCCGATCGGGGTCGAACCGGCCCCGATCCGGATCGAACGTCCGCCCGGCGTCGACTCGCCCCTGCTCGAACGGCGGGGTGTCGACGAACTGCGGGGGTTCGAACTGGCCACGGTCGCGGGGCTCGAAGCCCGGGCCTGGGCCTGGACCGGGTCCGGGCATGCCGTTGGCGCGCTCGGGTGGTGCACTCTTCAGATCGTCGGACGGCGGTGGACGCAGGCCGGGCGGGGCGAAGGCCTCGAAGCCCTCGGGGACGTGGGGATCCCGCGGTGCCGGAGGGCCGGGTTCGAGGGTGCGCTCGAACCGGTGGGCGTCGTTGGCCACGTTGTCGTCACCTTCTGTTTCGGGGGGTGAGGTGAGCCGCTCCAGCCACGACTTCCGGCCCTTCTGGACGTCTCGCATCGACGTTCCTCCAGATTTGCTAATCGACACAGCCCCTGCTAATCGACACAGCCCCAGCCGATGAGTCCGCGGATCTTGGCACGATGAGTCGGGGCGAGCCTGTAGCACGTGAGTGTTCCTGTCAAGCCCGGTTCTCACGCATTGTTATCTGCGCTCTGCAAAGCGTCATCGCGTGTATGTGCTCAGTGGCTGTCCGCAATTATGCCGCCTCATTCCTCTTCTACTTTCCGTGGTGTCCTGTCCCGATTTCGGGTGACAGGCTGTGAGGGATCCGTTGCGTTCCGGAGCCACCCGAGTGGCCGGCGAGAATGGTTCAGATGAGCGGGAACGAGGACATCGCGAAGGCCTGGGCTTTTCACGACGCCACGAAGTACTCGGTCCGGGAGGAGGCTGAGGGTCCGGCCTTCGCGATGGGGACGCCGCCCCAGCTCGAGAACGCGATCTGGGAGGAGGACCGTTCGCTCGAGCCCTACCCGTACAAGATCTACAGCTCGCTCGCGCCGATCCCGCTCCCTCGGGAGTTTCCGCGTTCGGACGTGCCGGCACTCGATGCGCTCGCCCGCGTCGGCACGGAGACGCAGGCGGGCACAGACCAGCCCGACCTCGCGACGCTGGCCCGGATCGCGCTCTTCTCCTGCGGCGTCCTCGACCGGCGGACGACACTGCGGGGCGGGCGGATCATCGACTACCGCGCCGCGGGCGGCACGGGGGCGCGCTACCACCTCGAGGCGTACTTCGTCTGCGGTGACCTTCCCGACCTCCCCGCCGGGCTGTACCACTACGCCGCGCACGACCACAGCCTGCGGCGGTTGCGGTCCGGCGACTTCCGAGGCGTCCTCGTCGACGCGACCGGGGGCGAACCGGCACTGGCGTCCGCTCCTGTCGTCCTCGCCCTGACGAGTACGTTCTGGCGGAATGCGTGGCGCTACAAGGCTCGTGCGTACCGCCATGCCTACTGGGACGCGGGGACGACACTGTCGCACGTGCGTGGCCTGGCCGCGTCCTGCGGACTTCCGGCCACGCTGGTGCTGGGTTACGTCGACCGGGAGGTCAACGACCTGCTCGGCGTTGACGGCGTACGCGAGGCGACGGTGGCCCTGTGCGCGATCGGGCGGGATGGGCGCCGCCCTCCCGCCGGGCATCCGGAGATGGCGCCGCTCGACCTCCCCACCAGGGCGATCTCTGGCCGGGAGGTGGAGTTCCCGCTCATCCCGCGGACCCATGCGGCGTCCCGTCTGGACTCGGCCGCCGAGGTGGAACGGTGGCGCGCCGCGGCTCTTCGTCGTACGCCTGCGGAACCGCGGGGTCGCCTGGTGCCACTCGAGCCCCTGTCGCCCGGCCAGCTCGCGGGTGCGCCCGTGGAGGATGTCATCGCTCGCCGGCGGTCGACCCGGCATTTCGACGTCGAGGCGGAGCTGCCGTTCGTCGCGTTCTCGACCCTGCTCGACCGCTCGACGCGCGGGATCGCGGCCGACTGCCTCGCCCCCGGAGCGCCTGCCCTGCACGACTGCTACCTCATCGTCCACGGCGTCGAAGGGCTCGCGCCCGGTGTCTACGTCCACCATCCGGGCCGCGGCGACCATGGGGCGGGTGCCGTCGAGCTGCTGCGGCAAGGCGACTTCCGGCAGGAGGCGCGGCGACTGGCCGTCGGGCAGTGGTACACGGCCGACGCCCACGTCAACGCCTACTACCTGACCGATCTGCACGACGTTCTGGGGGCGTACGGAAACCGGGGTTACCGGTTGAGCCAGCTCGAGAGCGCCCTGCGCGCCGGCATCGTCCACCTGGGTACGCATGCGTTGGGGGCACTGGAGCACGGGGGCGAGGTGGTGCGGCTCGGCGCCGTGGGCTCGACGTCGTGCGACGACGAGGTGGTGGAGTTCTTCTCCCCACACGCCGCCGGGATGAGCTACATGTTCGTGACGGTGTTCGGCCGGCGGCGGCCGAGCCGGCGGTGAGTCGGGTCGGACCAAAGGAGTCGACCACGACCACGACGAGCACGTGGTCGCTCGCGCAGGGACGACGTTCGCACGGTATGTCTGGTCCGTTGCGGATGTCTGGTGCGTTCAGGTGAAAATGCCGATAGCGCTCCCGCCCGAATATGTGCTGGGTTGGTTGAGCTGGGTTGGTTGGTCAACGCACATTCGCGATGCGGCCGATGTCGCGTTCAGTGTGGAGGCGGCCGGGTATCTCCTACCCAGCCAGGCGGCAGGGCGTCATGGTCTCGCGTTTCTCCGGCGGGCAGGTGCCGATTTCGAACAACCAGAAAAGCCCGCGGAGGACGCCGGGCGGGGCGCATAGTCGAAAGGTAGCTGGGCTGGGATGGCGAATCGACAAAGATCACTCGCGACGGGTGAACTTTGCCTGATGGGGCTTCGACAGGCGGGGAAGGAGGGGCATGGCTCGCGAGCCAGGATTGAGCAAAGCGGTGAGTTCGCCGACAGATCGGTTGATCCCGCGCGCACGTGTTCCCCTTGACCAGGGACGCCCGCGAAGCGTTCTCGACGCCAAGGTGTCGGCGCCGGTGCCCGCGGTTCCAGTCCTGCCGAGGCCCCGGCTCTTTCACGCCCTGACCGACGCGACCGAGCGCCGGGTGACCGTCCTCAACGCCTCTGCCGGTGCCGGAAAGACGATGCTCCTGGCCTCGTGGTCGGCATGGTCGACCGGGCAACGTGTCGCCTGGGTCTCGTGCGACCGGAACGACAACGAGCCGAAGGTGTTCTGGGCCTGCGTCGTGGAGGCACTTCGCCGAGTGTGTGGGCGCGGCTCCGAAAGCCTCGGGCAGCTGGCCGGGCACGATGACCTCGCGGACCCACAGTTCGCCGAACGGTTGCTCGACACCCTTGCCCCGCTTGACGATCCGGTCGTACTCGTCCTGGACCAGGCGCACGAGATCACCGACTGGAGACTGCTTGCCGGCCTGGAGATCCTGCTCCGCCACGCACCGCCGACGCTTCGACTGGTCCTTTCTGGCCGTGGGTTTCCCGCACTGTCCTTGGCCCGGTTGCGGGTGGCCGGTGAACTTGCCGACATCGGTCCGGCGGAGCTGGCGTGTACGCCGGCCGAGACGCGGGACCTCTTCGCCCTGTTCGGTCTCGACCTGGCGCCTCCTCAGATCGCCGGCCTGCTCGAACGCACCGGAGGATGGATGGCCGGCCTGCGGCTCGCGACCCTGTGGTGGCACGCCCAGCCGCCGCAGCGGCGGGACCCGGCCGGCTTCACCGGTGACGAGCCGCTCGTCGCCGACTACCTCTCCGATGAGGTCGTTGGCTCGCGGTCGTCGCAGCTGCGGCGGTTTCTCCTGCGTACGTGCGTGGTCGACAGGGTCACCGGTGAGCTCGCCGACGTTCTCACCGGCGGGAGCGACGGGCAGAAGACGCTCGACGTGCTCGAACGCGAGAACGCGCTCGTCGTACCCGTCGGTCGGCAACGCACGTGGTACCACTACAGCCCGCTGCTGCGTGAGTTCCTCACCGACCGGATCGGTCGGGAGATGCCGGACGAGATCGCCGGCCTGCACCGGTTGGCCGCCGGATGGCTCTCCCGCCGAGGGTTCCTCGTCGACGCCGCACGCAACGCCGCGGCCGCGGGGGACTGGCGGTTGGCCGGCACGCTCCTGGCCGGCGACGGGGACCGCGCCTTCGCCAACGGCGAAGGTGCCGCGCTCGAACCGTTGCTCGCCGGCATCCCCGCCGACGAGATCGCGGCGAACCCCGAGCTGGCGGCCGTCTGTGCGACCGCCCGGTTGAACGCCGGCGACCCCGACGGTGCCGAGGCGTTCCTGTCAGTTTCGTCGGGTCCAGTCGTGTCGGGTCCTGACGGGTCGGGTCCTGACGGGTCGGGTCCTGACGGGTCGGGCATGGCGGACGGTCGTACGACCACGCACGACCCGTCATCGCCCACGGCTCCGGCCGAGCCCGCGGACGGACTCGCTCGCGAGGTCAAGGTCACCGAGCTCCGGCTGCATCAGGGCTGCCTGCGCGGGCGCGTCGACGCTACTGTCATGACCCGTGCGCACCAGCTTCTCGACGACATGGGCGGTGCCGGACTGCGGTCACACCACCGGAACGGCCTTGCGGGGCTGGCGTACTGGCTCGGCATCGCGGAACTGTGGAACGCTCACCTGAGCGCGGCGCGCACGTCCCTGGCTCGGGCGGTGCCGCTTCTTGCCGAGAACGGCTTCGGGCGGTGGGAACGCCGCGCGCATGCCTGGCTCGCGTTGCTCGACGCCGTTGACGGCCGGCTCGAACGTGCCGAGCGCGCGATCCGGGGTGAACGAAGTGAGCCGCCGAGTGACCCGGTGCGCCTGCTGTACGACATGGCCCAGGTCGTGATCGACGTCGAGCGGGACCGGCTCGACCAGGCGTGGAACCTGCTCGCCACCATCGCCGTGCCGCCGGGGGAAGACGCCGCGGACGCGGCCGGAGACGCCGGTTCGGCCGACCCGCCGCTGTGGGAACTGTACGGCCTGCTCCGGGCCCGGATCCTCATCCACCAAGGAGATCTGGGCGCGGCCAGGGCCGAGATCGCCACGGCGAAGGACGACGCGGTCCGGCTGCGTACCCAGGTGAAGCGTTACGCCACTCTGCTCGAGATCGACATCGCTTTACAGGAAAGCAATCCGGTGCAGGGTCGGGCCATTCTGTCGGCCGCGACGGACCCGCGGCGGGTTGGCGGATCGGATTCCACGCCGGCAGCGGTCCGGGTGGCCGACGGGCGCCTGCATCTCGCCGGTGGAGATCCCGCGGCGGCGCTCGACGCCGTCACGCCATGCCTGTCGGGTATGTCCGCAGAGACCCGCCTCGTCGACACCGTCGCCGCGCTTCTGGTTGCCGCGACGGCGCAGCGGCGGTTGGGTACCCAGGCATCGGCGACCGGCTACCTCGAACAGGCCCTGGCCCTCGGCCGTGACGACGGCCTCGTCCGGGTCTTCCTCGACGCGGGCCGCGGTGTACGGGCGCTGCTGACCGTCGTGATTCCGCCGGAGGGTCCGCACGCGAGCTTCCGCAGTGCCCTGCTGCACCGCTTCGACGTCCAGCCCACGGCCACCTGGAAGTCGCCGGACCAGACCGTTCGGTTGACGGCGAGCGAACGCGCGGTCCTGCACTACCTGCCGTCCCATCTCACCAACGAGGAGATCGCCCAGGATCTCTGCCTGTCGGTGAACACCGTGAAGTCGCATCTTCGGACGCTCTACCGCAAGCTCGGCGTCGGCAGCCGGCGCGAGGCGATCGCGCGGGCACTGCAGCTCGAACTCCTCAGGTAGGTAGTCACGACCCGTGGCGAGGACGCCGGAAGGTCACCCCGAGCGGGGTGACCTTCCGACGGTTCCTCTGTGAGCGGTTGCGTCCCTCAGGCGCGAGCCGTCTCCGTGTCCCGACCGTGAACGGCGAGAGCGTAGATGGCGATCAGGTCGACCGCGATCATGACGATCGACCAGATCGGGAACGCGGCCAGCGTGAGGAAGTTCGCGATCAGTGCGAGGCTGACCAGCGCGAGCCCGACATACCTTCCCCATGCCTGGCCCCCGAAGACCGCGAGGCCGGTGCCGATGAGGAGTGCGGCGAGAGCGATGTGGATCCATGCCCAGGCCGTGTAGTTGAAGGCCACAGCGAGTCCCGTGCTCCCGACGATGTAGTACCCAGTATTGACCAGGGCGGTGAGGCCCCAGATCAGCTGGAACACACCGAGGACGGCCAGGACTGTACCGGCATAGGTCAACCAACCAGATTCGGCGCCCATGCCCATCGGAGCCCGGCGCCCCTCCTCAGAACGACGTGCCTCCGGAACGGTGGGCCGTGCCTCCGTACCGCGTTGCTGCGCCTCAGCTCCACGCTGCTGCGCTTCGGTGCCACGCTGCTGGGCCGCATCCTGCGCTTCTTGCTGCGCCGAGCGGCCTGTATCGCGGCGTCCACCCATGTCTGTCATGGCCCAACCCCCTGAATGGTCTGCGCCCCCTACGTCATACAGAAGGCGTCCACACACCACGGTCCGCGTAACGCACGACAAGGGCGTCACCCATTCCGGGTGAAGTCAGGTCCCTCGGTACCGCGTCCGAAAGCATCACAAAGCCGGGCGATGCGTACCGGGACGAGAAGGCGGCCCGGACCGCGGCTGCCACGCGGTCGACCGTCCGGTCGACGTGACGAACGTCCCCAGGATGGCCGGGACCTCGGCGGGGGCGCGCCACCCCATCGGGGTGAAGGCGACGGACACCAGTTTTCGCACGGCCTTTCGACCCGCTGCATGCCTTCCTTGTTCAGGTTGCCGCCGGTGTTGACGCCGCGTGACACTGATTTTGCCGGCCACAAACGGAATTCGAACCGATAGACGAGAGTGGGCCAGGCGATGGCGACAGCGGTGGGAATTGATCTAGGGACGACGAACTCGGTCATTGCGGCGATGGAGGGTGGAAAACCGTCCGTCATCCCCAATGCGGAAGGTTCGCGGACAACGCCTTCAGTCGTGGCATTCACCGACCAGGGCGAACGGCTGGTCGGACAGCTGGCCCGTCGGCAGGCCATTCTGAATCCCAAGGGGACGATCTACTCGGCGAAACGCTTCATCGGCCGCCGCTATTCGGAGATTTCGAGCGAGCAGCACTCGGTGTCCTTCGACGTGGTCGAGGGACCCGACGGCACAGCGCGTTTCGAGGTTCGCGGAAAGCAGTATTCGCCTGAGGAGATTTCTGCCCTGATTCTTCGCAAACTCGCCGATGACGCCGGGAAGTATCTGGGCGAGCGGGTCACCGAGGCGGTTGTCACCGTTCCTGCGTACTTCAACGACGCACAACGCCAGGCGACCAAGGACGCCGGACGAATCGCGGGCCTCGAGGTGCTTCGGATCATCAACGAGCCGACGGCGGCGGCCCTCGCGTACGGCCTGGACAGGTTGCAGCACGAGACGGTGCTGGTATTCGATCTCGGTGGTGGCACCTTCGATGTCAGCCTGCTCGACGTCGGCGACGGCGTGGTGGAGGTGCGGGCGACCTCTGGTGACACGCACCTTGGCGGTGACGACTTCGACCGGCGGATCGTCGACCATCTGGCCGAGGAGTTCCAGCGCAGCGACGGGATCGACCTGCGCGTGGATCCGCAGGCGTTGCAACGGTTGTTCGAGGCGGCAGAGAAAGCGAAGGTCGAACTGTCGTCGGTGACGCAGACCACGATCAGTCTGCCGTTCGTCACCGCGGATGCCTCGGGTCCCAAGCATCTTCAGGCGACGTTGATGCGCTCGACGTTCGAGGAGATCACCGCTGATCTGGTGGAGCGCTGCACCGAGCCGGTACGCCAGGCGATGGCAGACGCCAAGGTCACCGCCGATGACATCGACGAGGTGATCCTGGTCGGTGGCGCGACCCGGATGCCGGCGATCCAGAGCCTCGTCCGGCGGATGACCGGCGGCAAGGATCCCAACATGACGGTCAATCCGGACGAGGTGGTCGCCCTGGGTGCCGCCACACAGGCGGCCGTGCTCAAGGGCGAGATGAAGGACGTGCTGTTGCTCGACGTCACGCCGCTCTCGCTGGGGCTCGAGACGCTCGGCGGCGTGATGACGAAGGTCATCGAGCGCAACACGACGATCCCGGCCCGGCGCACGGAGACGTTCAGCACCGCTGAGGACAATCAGTCGGCGGTCGACATCGTTGTCCTGCAGGGCGAACGCGAGCGGGCGGCCGACAACCGCGTGCTCGGGAGGTTCCGGCTGGAGAACATCCGACCCGCACCGCGTGGCGAACCGCAGGTCGAGGTGACGTTCGATATCGACGCGAACGGGATCCTCCATGTCACCGCGCGGGACCGCGACACCGGTGCGGAGCAGAAGATCACGATCAGCGACACGTCGAACCTCGACCGGGCCGAAGTGGAACGCATGGTGGCCGACGCCGAACGCTTCCGTGCCGACGACACACGGTTGCGTGAGACGGTCGACGCACGCAACGAGCTCGATTCTGTGGCCTACAGCGTCGAACGCGTCCTGAACGAGGTCGGTGACGCCGCTCCCGAGCACGAGAGGGCTCGTGCCCAGATGCTGGTCGGTGATGCGCGGCAGGCCGTCAAGGACGACACCGTGTCGCTGGACCGCCTGCGCGGTCTGACGAGCGACCTGCAGCAGGTCTACCACAGCATCAGCGCGGTCCGGACCCAGCCAGGTGGGGAAGGAACGCCCGGCGGTCCGGGCGGTGGCCCGGGCGGTCAGGGCGGATCCGACGAGGACGTCATCGACGCCGAGTTCACGACGGACTGAGTGCCATGTCAGACGACAACGCCGCGACGCCCGCATCCACTCCCGCGTCCCCTTCAGCATCCGCGTCCGGATCGGCCGAGGGGGTCGGGCCTGATGCCGGCGCCGCCGAACTGCACGAGCGCATCGCGGAACTGCACGAGCGCATCGCCGACCTGGAGGACAAGTGGCACCGGGCGGCGGCCGAGGTCGAGAACACCCGCAAACGGGTGGCCCGCGAGATCGCCTTCGGGCGAGCAGAGGAACGCACCCGACTCGCCGCGCAGTGGCTTCCCGTGCTGGACGACCTCGACCGAGCGCTTCAGCACGCCGACGCTGACTCGGACTCCATCATCGCCGGCGTCGGGGCCGTCCGTCAGCATGCGCTCAAGGTCCTTGCCGGGTTGGGGTTCCCCCGCCAGGACGTCGAGAAGGGCGCGCGGTTCGACCCCGAACGTCACGAGGCCGTCGCCACCGTCGCCACCGACGACCTGCCCGACGGCGCCGTCGTCGATGTCGTACGACCGGGTTACGGCGAACCTGAGCGCCAGCTGCGTCCCAGCGCGGTCGTCGTGGCCGCGAAGTCCGAGTAGTAGTCCGAGCAGGTGACGGGGGACGATGGCGGACCGGGACTTCTACGAGATTCTCGGAGTACCCAGGACGGCGAGCCTGGAGGAGATCCAGCGCGCCTATCGCAAGCTCGCCCGTGCGCACCACCCGGACATCAACAAGGACCCGGCGGCGGAGGAGCGCTTCAAGGACATCTCGGAGGCCTATGACGTCCTGTCCGATCCTGACACCCGGAGGCGTTACGACGCCTTCGGACCCGACTTCCGCCAGGTGCCGGAGGGCATCGACCCGGAAACCTGGTCCAGGGCCCGTGCGGCCGGACGGGCGCGGGCGGGCGCGGGTGCGGGGGCCGGCGCCCGGCGCGGCGGCCGACGTCGCGGCATGGGCCCGGAGGTCGGCGGCGACTTCGGCGGTGGCGTCGGTGGCGTCGGTGGCGGTGTCGGTGAGGACATCGACCTGGAGGAGTTGTTCGGCGGTCTCTTCACCGGTGCGGCCGGGCGCGGGTGGGGCCCGGTTCCTGGCGCGGACCAGGAGGCCGAACTCGAGGTGAGCGTGGCCGAGGCTTATCACGGCGGTCGGCGTTCGATCTACCTGGCCGGGCCGCACGGGACCAGGACGTTCGAGGTGTCGATCCCGGCAGGCGTCACGGATGGCCAACGGATCCGGTTGGCGGGCCAGGGCGGCCGCGGCAGTGCGGGCGCGGACGCCGGCGACCTGTATCTCGTCGTCCGCGTGGCACCTGACCGGCGCTACCGGGTGGACGGGCGTGACCTGTACGTCGACCTGCCGCTGGCGCCATGGGAGGCGGCCCTGGGTGCGACAGTCACCCTCGACACACCCGGTGGTGCCGCGAAGGTGACGGTCCCACCGGGAACGGCGGGTGGACGCAAGCTCCGGTTGCGCGGCCGTGGTCTACCCCACCCGCATGGCCGCCCGGGAGACCTGTTCGCCGAAGCCCGGGTCGTGGTGCCGGAGCGGCTCAGTGCCGAGGAGCGCCGGCTGTGGGAGGAACTGGCGGAGGTGTCGCCCTTCGACGCGCGCGAAGGAGCCCGGTCGCGGGACGGTGCCGGCCGGGGGAGGACGTCATGACGTTCGCTGTCGTTCGCGTACAGAGCCGCCGGGTTTCCGACCTGATGGACCTCGAGACGTTCGCCCGGCGGGCCGGAGTCCATCCCTGCCTCGTCCGCCGGCTGGTCCGGCTCGGACTCCTCGAACCCACGCGGGACACCCGCGGCCAGCTCGTCTTCGCACCGAACCAACTCGTCGCGCTCGCCCGGATCGAGCGGCTCCGCGCGGGCGCCTGCCTCAACTATGCCGCGATCGGCCTGGTGGTCGACCTGCTCGACCGCATCGCCGAGCTCGAAGCGACCCTACGGCGGTCGCACCAGGAGATGTCTGCCCGACCGAGCGAACCCAGACCGACCGGAGGCCGACCATGGACCCGAACCGGCTGACCCAGAAGTCGTCGGAAGCCCTGCACGACGCCCAGACCGCGGCCGTACGCCTGGGCCACACCGAGGTCGACGGCGAACACCTGCTGGCAGCCTTGCTGGACCAGGCGGACGGCCTGGTGCCGCGTCTGCTCGCCCAGACCGGCGCCGACTCCGACCAGCTCAGGGCCGAACTCGAGGCTGAGCTTGCCCGGCGTCCCCGAACGTCGGGACCGGGCGTGTCTCCTGGCCAGGTCTTCCTCACCCAGCGGTTGAGCCGGCTACTCGACGCGGCGGACCGGGAGGCGCGCCGGCTGGGGGACGAGTACGTGTCGGTGGAGCACCTCGTGATCGCTCTGCTCGACGAGGGTACGGAGACGGCGGCCGGGCGGCTCCTGCGCGGCCAGGGCCTCACCCGGGACCGCTTCCTGCACGCCCTGGCGACGATCCGCGGAAGCCAGCGGGTGACCTCGGCCAGCCCGGAAGGTGCGTACGAAGCGCTGAAGAAGTACGGCCGCGACCTCGTCGCCGACGCCGCCGCGGCTCGGCTCGACCCGGTGATCGGGCGCGACACCGAGATCCGTCGGGTCGTCCAGATCCTGTCCCGCAAGACCAAGAACAACCCTGTGCTGGTAGGGGATCCGGGCGTGGGCAAGACCGCGATCGTCGAAGGGCTGGCACAACGGATCAACCACGGCGACGTTCCGGAGGGCCTGCGTGGCAAGACGATCTTCGCCCTCGACATGGGTGCGCTGGTGGCCGGCGCGAAGTACCGCGGAGAGTTCGAGGAGCGGCTGAAGGCGGTGCTCGGTGAGGTCAGGGCAGCCGAGGGCCGGATCCTGCTGTTCATCGACGAGCTGCACACGGTCGTGGGCGCCGGTGCCGCCGAAGGCGCGATGGACGCCGGCAACATGTTGAAGCCGATGCTCGCCCGCGGTGAGCTGCACATGATCGGCGCCACGACGATGGACGAGTACCGCAAGCGGATCGAGAAGGACGCCGCGCTGGAGCGTCGCTTCCAACCGGTGCTGGTCGACGAGCCGTCGGTGGAGGACACCATCTCGATCCTGCGCGGGCTGCGCGAACGACTCGAGGTCTTCCACGGCGTCAAGATCCAGGACAACGCGGTCGTCGCCGCGGCGGTGCTGAGCCACCGCTACATCTCCGACCGGTTCCTGCCGGACAAGGCGATCGACCTCGTAGACGAGGCCTGCGCGATGCTGCGTACGGAGATCGACTCGATGCCGGCCGAACTCGACGAACTCACCCGTCGGGTGACCAGGCTGGAGATCGAGGAGGCGGCACTGGCGAAGGAGAGCGACGCGGCCAGTCAGGAGCGCCTGGAGGAGCTGCGACGGGAGCTCGCGGACCTGCACGCCGAGGCCGACGCGATGCGCACTCAGTGGGAGGCCGAACGCCATACCCTGCATCGCGTCCAGGCGTTGCGCGAGGAGATCGAGCAGGTGCGTGTCGAGGCGGACCAGGCCGAGCGTGACTACGACCTGAACCGGGCGGCGGAGCTCCGGCACGGAAAGCTTCCCGAACTCCAGCGCAGGCTCGGGGCCGAGGAGGCACAACTTTCCGCCCGGCAGAACGGGCACCGGTTGCTGCGCGAGGTCGTCACCGAGGACGAGATCGCGACCATCGTGGCACGGTGGACCGGCATCCCGGTGAGCCGGTTGCAGGAAGGCGAGCGGGAGAAGCTCCTACGGCTGGACGAGATCCTGCACGAGCGAGTGGTCGGCCAGAACGAAGCGGTCGACCTGGTGGCCGATGCGGTGATCCGGGCGCGTTCGGGCATCAAGGACCCGCGGCGGCCGATCGGTTCGTTCATCTTCCTCGGCCCGACGGGCGTCGGAAAGACCGAGCTGGCGAAGACGCTGGCGGCGGCGTTGTTCGACACCGAGGACAACATGGTCCGGATCGACATGAGTGAATACCAGGAACGCCACACCGTCAGCCGGCTGGTGGGCGCGCCCCCTGGCTACGTGGGGTACGAAGAGGGCGGCCAGCTGACTGAGGCGGTCCGGCGCAAGCCGTACTCCGTCGTGCTCTTCGACGAGATCGAGAAGGCGCACGCCGATGTCTTCAACCTTCTGCTGCAGGTGTTGGACGACGGGCGGCTCACCGACGCGCAGGGCCGCACGGTCGACTTCCGCAACACGGTGGTCATCATGACGTCGAACGTCGGCTCGGAGTTCCTCAGCGAAGGAGCTGCGGCCGGCGGCGAGATCAGGCCGGACGCCCGCGACCGGGTGATGGGGGCGCTGCGGGCACACTTCCGGCCGGAGTTCCTCAACCGGGTCGACGAGATCGTGCTATTCAAGCCGCTGACGCAGGAGGAGATCGAGCAGATCGTCGACCTGATGTTCGACCAGCTGCGCGATCGGCTGGCCGACCGCCGGATCACGCTCGACGTCACCGCGGAGGCTCAGCGGCTGATCGCGGTGCGCGGCTATGACCCGGTCTACGGTGCGCGTCCGCTGCGGCGGTTCATCGCACGGGAGGTCGAGACCCGCATCGGCCGGGCGCTGCTCACCGGCGACATCGCCGACGGCGCCTTGATCCGGGTGGGCGTGGCAGCCGACGACCTGGCGGTGAGTTACGAGAACCCGCCGCCCGACACCCACGCCGCAGCGGCCTGACGCGGCGCGTGGCGGCAGCCGTCCGTCGCCCACGGGTGAAGGCTGGTCGCGGGGGATGCAATCGCGCTGCAATGGCCTGGGCCAACCTCGCGCCAAGACAATGACCACGCTAGGTATGCCTGTGGACTTTGCCGAGGCGTCCATGCCTGTTCCGGGTACCACAGGCATGCTCAGCGTGGTCATTGCCACCGCGCCCAGCCGGAGGACTCGGGCTGGTCCTTCCACGGGACAGGCCTAGGGTCGAGAATGCGAAACGGAGAGTGGACATGGCCGACGGACAGCAGGCGTGGCAGCTGGCGGGACGCGGGCCGGAGGCGTACGAACGCTATCTGGTACCCGCCTTCTTCGCCCCCTGCGCTGAGCGCCTCCTCGACGCGGCCGAGGTCGCCCCTGGCGAACGCGTACTCGACGCGGCCTGTGGCACCGGCGCCGTGGCCCGTGGTGCGGCTGCCCGGGTCGGATCGCTCGGCGGCGTGACCGGGGTCGACCTCAACCCCGGAATGGTCGAGGTCGCCCGATCCGCCACTGCCGGCGTCACGCAACCCGCCATCGACTGGCACACCGGTGACATGACGGCGTTGCCGTTCCCCGACGAGACTTTCGACGTCGTCTGTTGCCAGCAGGGCTTCCAGTTCGTCGGGGACCAGCCCGGCGCGCTGCGTGAGATGCGGCGGGTCCTGGTGCCTGACGGTCGGGTCGCGGTCGCGGTCTGGCGACCTATCGAGCACAACCCCGCCTTCGTCGCCCTGGTGAACGAACTGGAACGCCACTCCGGCGCCGCCGCTGCGGCCACGATGCGCTCACCCTTCGGCGGTCCCGGTCCCGACCGGCTGCGTTGGCTCCTCACCGACGCGGGACTGCGCGACGCGTGGATCGGCATCACCATTCTCACGGTGCGCTTCGGTTCGGCCGAGGAGTTCCTGACCCAGGAGTCGGTGAGCTCGCCGCTGGCGGAGCCGCTGAGTGCGCTGGACGCGGGCGGTTGGCAGGCGTTGCTCGAAGGCCTGGACGCGGCACTCCAGCCGTACGCCGACGATGATGGCCTCACCTTTCCCATGCAGAGTTGGCTCGCGACCGCTCGCCGCTGACGGCGTACATTCTGGAAAGAGTTTGTCGAGCGGGCGAATTCCCGTACGAAGGGACAGCGGCCGCGGGATCAGCGCGTTAACGTGCTGGTCGAGGGAATCGCATGGTGTGCGTTGGGGTCGGCGGATCGTGTCAGGGCCTGAGCCCTTTCGTGGCCAGCCATCGCGATGGATCGATAGCTGAATCGAGCTTGCCGCCATGGGGTCGTACCTCGAGGTGGAGATGGGGGCCTGTCACATTGCCGGTGGTCCCGACATAGCCGATCACGGTGCCGGCCGCGACCTTGCCAGCCTTTCGTTCGAAGCCGGACAGGTGGGCGTACAACGTCACCGTGCCGTCGCGGTGCCGGACCTTGATCCGGTTGCCGTACGCGCTGCCGTTCCATCCCGCCTCGATGATCGTCCCGGCCCCGACCGCCCTGATGGGCGTGCCCACGGGGGCGGCGAAGTCGAGACCGTGGTGGGAGGAGGACCAGTTGTTTCCTTGGTGGCCGAACCGTCCGGTCAGGTGGTATTTCTGTACTGGTAATACCCAAGGTTTTGGTTTCGGGCGGTTCCTGGCCGCTCGGATGGCGGCTCGCCGGCGTTCGGCGTCCTGCCGGAGTCGTGTTCGGGTCGTGGCGGCGGCCATTCGAGGCGTTGGCCGCCCCGCATTCCGGGCCAGCCACGACGTAGAGGCTCGCGTCACACCACTACTTTCTCGGTTTGCGTACATCGTCGAAGAGGTTCGGCGAGGTGGGCTGCGGTGTCGCGGTGCCGCATTATTGCTGGGCCGCGGTTCGGTGCCAGTCGTGACGCCAGTCGGCGCTGGTAGTTCGCCCACCGCCACGGCGGTCGCGGGAACGGCAATGCCAATCAAGAATGTTGCGGCAAGGGTCCACGACACATAACTATGGCCACGCGGCCTTTCGGCAGGAGGTTGTGCTTGCCGCCGATTTCGCAGACGATCCACGATGGTTACCCTCGAGTTCAGCGAATGCGCCACGCCTTCCAGGCAGCCGGTGGCGAGTATTCGACATCACACCTCAAGAATTCACCGGTCGATGTAGGGAAAAACGCTTTGTTGGGTGAGTGTTCTCTCTTTGCATTCGGCGGTGGCGGTGAGGCCAAATTGCACTCGGCAATGGCGAGTTCAGTACAGTCACTTTGTTGTTCAACTGCTTAGCTCGACGTTCGACCGTTCTTGAATTGAGAATCGGGCGCGTCCTTGCGATTCACGGCGTGCGGGAAGGGGCCTTCCCGCGGCGTCGTCGCGAGCGGCCGGCGCTGGGTCCGTCGCCGGAGGGCATGCCCGTGCCGACAGACTTCCGATACGACCGTTGCGTAAAGCTCTCGGCCGGTGTACCGTCCTGATTACGAAACGACCGTATCGAAAAGAGGTGGTCCGACAGTGAACGCTCGGCGGGGCCGGCCGCGGGATCCCGACACCGACGCGCGGATCCTGCGGGTCGCGGGGGAGCAACTCCTGGAGCGCGGCTACACGGCGTTCACGGTCGATCACGTGGCCGAGATCGCGGGTGTCGCCAAGACGACGCTGTACCGACGTTGGCCCACCAGAGACCATCTCGCCATCGCCGTGATCGGCCGAGGGCAGGAGGAGATCGAGATCGCCGACACCGGTGACCTGCGGGCCGATCTCATCGACTTCATGGCCCAGATCGCGGCGGGATTGAACCGCACCCGGCGTGCCGGCCGTGCGGCGGACGACCAGGACGACCAGGACGGCCAGTCAGCTGGCCTGGTCGCGGAACTCGTCGCCGCCGCGGCGCGACACCCCGACATCGGCACGCTCGTCCGCGATCTCTTCGACAAGCGGATCGCGCTGGCGGTCGCGCGGATCGAGGCTGCGGGGCGGAGGGGCGAGGTGCGTTCCGACTCCGACCCACACCTGCTCGTGGATCAGCTGGCCGGCGCGCTCTACTACCGGATCCTGATCACCGGCAAGCCGATCGATCGTCGCTACGCCACCCACCTCGTCGACGCCGCGTTCGCCGGTGTCCTTCCTCGTTGAGGAGATCTGAGCATGACCACGACCGCGAGTGCACCGACATTGGAAAGTGGAGCCCCGAGGCGGCGGCGGTCTCCTCGCCGACGGTTGATCGTGGTCGGTGCGCTGGTCGCTGTCCTGGCGGGCTACAGCGCGTGGGCCAATCTGCGTCCGCTCACCTTGAGCGCGACGATCGAGGTCGACGCCACGTCGGAGCAGGTGTGGAGCGTGTTGGCCGATCTCGACGCCTACGCCGAATGGAATCCGTTCATCGTCTCCTCCTCCGGCGAGCTCGAGGTCGGCTCCACCGTGCGCCACGTCATCCGTTCCGGCGACGGCACGACGACGTTCACGCCTACCGTCCTCGCCGTCGAACCCGGCCGTGAGCTGCGTTGGGTCGGCAGGGTGCCCCCAGGGGGAGTCTTCGACGGCGAACACAGTTTCACCATCGAGCCGCTCGGTCCGAACCGGGTGCGGCTCAAGCAGACCGAACGATTCGCCGGCGTGGCGGTGCCGATCGCCACTGGCTTTTTGAAGCGCGACATCCTGCCGCGGTTCGAGGCGATGAACCGCGCCCTCGCAGAGCAGGTCGCCCGGCATGGCCGCGGGTGACCAGCTTGTGCCGAGGGCGTCGTGGGGACTTACCGACGGAAGGGGGCGCTCTCTAGTCTTCCGGTGGGGATCACGAGTCCGCGCCGACTAGGTGCTGCGAAGGGAAGGCCATGCCCACAATGCCGCGCACGACCCGGCTGTTGCCGCTCGCCCTTCCCGCCACACTCGTGCTCGCCGCGGCCATGGTCGCCCTTCCCGCCGGACCCGCGGCGAACGCCCAGAACACACCCGGAGCGGCCCCCGACACACCCGGGAGCTCCGTCACCGTACACATCGATCCGTCGTACCAACAGCCGGAGTTCGAGGGATGGGGCACCAGCCTGGTGTGGTTCGCCAACATCACCGGCGGCTATCCGGACGAGATCCGTCACAAGCTCGTCGACATGCTCTTCGCAGACGACGGTCTCCGGCTCAACATCGCCCGCTACAACGTCGGTGGCGGCAACGCTCCGGACGTCCGTGACGACTACATGAAGGTGGGCGCCACCATGCCAGCCTTCTGGAAGGCGCCACCCGGGACCACGCACACAGACGTCGACTGGTGGGACCCCGACAACCCCGACCACTGGAACCTCGACGCCGACGCCAACCAGCGTTGGTGGATCGACCAGATCAAGGACCGAGTGGACCGCTGGGAGGCGTTCAGCAACTCACCGCCCTACTTCCAGACGGTCAGCGGCTACGTCTCCGGCGGCTTCGACTCGAGCGCGGACCAGATTCGCGCCGACCGGGTGGACGACTTCGCCACCTACCTGACCCGCGTGGTCGACCACATCGAGCAGGAGCACGGTATCTCCTTCGACACGGTCGACCCGCTGAACGAACCGAACACGCCCTACTGGGGCACCCAGCTGGGACCCGACGGCCAACCGACGGGCGGCCGGCAGGAAGGCGCGCACGCGGGACCGGCTCTGCAGCAGTTGGTGGTCAAGGCGCTGCGCCGGGCGCTCGACACCGCCGACACCCGTGCGGTCGTCGCCGCCATGGACGAGACCAATCCAGGGACCTTCACCACGAACTGGAACGCCTACGACGCCGAGGCCCGTGCCGCTGTCGACCAGCTCAACGTCCACACGTACGGAACGGGCCAGCGCACCAGTGTCCGCGACCTCGCCAAGGGGAGCGAGAAGAAGCTCTGGATGAGCGAGGTCGAGGGCTCCTGGGGGAGCGGCACCAGCTACACGAGCATGGAGTCCGGGCTGGGGATCGCGACGAGGATCGTCGACGACCTGCGCGAGCTCGAACCTTCGGCGTGGGTGTTCTGGCAGCCGATCGAAGACGCCATCCCGCAGCAGGCGGGCGGGGGCAACTGGGGCAGCATCCACATTCCGTTCGACTGCACGGCAGACGACACGCTCGAGACCTGCCCGATCCAGCCCAACACGAAGTACGACACGATCCGGAACTTCACCCACCACATCCGTCCGGGCGACCACCTGGTGAAGGTCGACGACCCGTCGAGTGTCGCGGCCGTGAAGGCGTCCGGGCGCGCCGCGACCGTCGTCCATGTCAACAACAGTGCCGAGACGCGCGAGGTGACGCTGGACCTGTCGCGGTTCAAGACCGTCGACGCCAAGGCCTCGGTGACGCCCGTCGTGTCCAGTGCCGACGGCGGGCTCGTCACGCAGGAACCGATTCAACTGAAGAACCGCACGGCGTCGTTCGTCGTGCCCGCCAAGTCGGTGACGACGTTCGTCGTCGAGGGCGTACGCGGCGTGGCGAAGGAGGCCGCGTACCTCCAGCCGGGTCACGTCTACCGGCTCCAGGGTGTGCAGAGCGGGAGATCCCTTGCGCCCTCGAACGACCAGAGCGGCGTGGTAATCCGTACGAACGACGCCGAGAACACCGGCCAGCTGTGGACGGTACGGAAGCTGACGGGCGGGACCACCCATCGCGAGCGGTACGCGATCGACAACGCGGGCAACGGCAAACGCCTCGCCGCGCAGGACAACGCCGCAGGACTGGTGGACGTGCCGCCCGGTGAGGCCGACGTGGCCGAGAGCGCCCAGTGGATCCTGTCGACGACCGGCGACGGCACCTGGACGTTCGTCAACGCCGCCACCGGTCGCCTGATCGACGTGCCGGGGCAGGCGACGGACGACGGTAGTCCGGTGTCGACCTACACCCCCACGTCGGGGCCGAACCAGCGCTGGGCCGTCGTCGACGAGACCGCCCAGCGGACCGAGACGGTGGAGACCTATACGGTGCCCGGTCGGACGCCGACGCTGCCCGAGGTCGTGACACCCGTCTATCCCGACGGAGCGCGCGGCACGCTGCCCGTCACGTGGACGATGCCGCCTGACGGGCGGTGGCGCGAGCCGGGAACCGTCCACGTCACGGGAACGGCGACGGATCCGCTCGGCCGGCTACTGCCCGCCAAGGCCGTCGTCACCGTCGACACCTTCACGTCCACCCTGGCCGGGAGGGCGAAGACCTACGTCGGCGGTCAGCCTGACCTGCCCACCACCGTGGTCGGCGTCGGCGAGCACGGCGGCCGCGCACAGCTGCCCGTGACCTGGGGCGCGCCGCCGGACGGCGCGTACGACCAGGCCGGCGTGACGACCCTGCCCGGTGTGGCGGAGGTGGTCGATGGCACGACGGTCGAGGCGACCGTCCGTGTGCAGGTCACCGAGCCGGTTCCGACCAACCTCGCGCCTGAGGAGGACGTGGCGGTAGGCGCCACGTTCACCGAGAGCGGCTACTCGCCCGAGCGGGTACGCAACGGCGACCGTACCGACAAGGCCTGGTCGAACTGGAAGCCTGGCACGAAGAACCCCTCCGACACGTTGACCTTCTCCCTGCCGGGCGCGCGGGATCTCACCCGGGTCGTGACGTACTTCTACCGCGACGGCGACAACATCAGCTTCCCCGAGAGCCTGAAGGTGCAGGTCCAGACCGTGGGCGGCGACTGGGCGGACGCGAGCGACGACATCCCGGTCGGCACGGAAGGCTCACCGGTCATCGACGTTCCCCTGCCGGCTGATGCGGGACCGGCGGCGGGGGTGCGGGTCGTGATGACCGCGCGGCCGTCGGGATACATGACCGTGAGCGAGATCGAGGTGTACGCCAAGGCGCCCGGTGTCTCCTCAGACGCCTCGGCCGCCTCGATCGAGGTGGACGGTGTTCCGCTGGCCGACTTCGACCCTGACACCACGGAGTACGACGTGACCGGCGATCCGAGCAGGAGCGAGGTCACGGCGACGCCCGCCGATCCGTATGCGACCGTGACGATCCACCCGGACGAACGAACGGACAGGTCCGTACTCGTCACCGTGACGAGCGAGGACCGCGACCAGACGCGGGACTACCGGCTCAGGTTCGTACCTCGATGAGGTTGCCGGTTCATGTTCGCTCAGAGCGTCCGGAACGTGCCGCTGGGAAGGGCCCGGGGGGCCGTACCGTGTGCGCATGACGGAACCCAGCGGGACGACGGTCGGTGAGTTGGCGGCACGGCTGAGCGGCTGGCTACGCCGCCTTCCGCCAGCGGAGGACCGGATCGTGACGTTGATCAAGGAGCTCGACGCCAGGTATGGCGACCGGTCGGACCCGGTGACCGCGAAGACGTGCCGGGAGGTCGAACGCACCGCGTGGGCGTACTCGCGTCATCTCGAGTTGCAGTTCGAGCCTGCGGGTACTGGAACGCCTGACGAGGAGAGCCGGGGTTGGGACGATCCTGACCCGGCCGGCGTCCTGCGTGGTGCCGCCGCGGTGACCCAGGTGCAGCGGTTGCGGGAGGGTGTCAGCCTCATCCAGATCGACAGCCTGGAACCGGTGAGCCTGGCGCAGTCGTACGTCAAGGCGGCGTTCCAGCTCGCTCGGCACGCGTCCGGGATCATCATCGACCTTCGGGGCAACGGCGGCGGCGACCCCGCGACCGTCGCGCTCATCGCCGGCCTGGTGCTCGGAGACGTGTCGCGCCCGTTGTCCGAGGTCACCTATCGCGAGCGTAGGCGGCAGTGGTGGACGCCTGACTTCGAGGCCGGGACAGCTGTGCCGGCTCACGTCCCGGTGGCGGTGCTGTCGAGTACGCGTACGTTCTCCTCCGGCGAGGCGCTTGCCTACCATCTCCAGGCGCGCGGCAGGGTCACGGTTGTCGGCGAGGCGACACCTGGTGCCGCGGACCACGTCACACCCATCCGCCTGGCGCCGACGGTCCTCGGGATCCTGCCGGAGGCGTACGTCACCGACGCGGTGACTGATACCAACTGGGAGGGCCGCGGCGTCCTGCCTGACGTCGCATGCACCGCCGAGGAGGCGGCCTCGGCGGCCGTCGACCACCTGCTGCGGGCGTGACCGATCGGTGTGGTCATCGTGGTGCCGCGAGGTGCCGGGAGAAGAAGTCCACCGACTTCGCACCACTCCAGCCGTGCCCGCCGGGGAACAGGTCGAGCTCGAGCCGATCAGCCGCGCCCGCGGCCCGATAGATGTCCGCCACTCGGGAGTGACACGCCATCGCGGACTCGAGGCGGAAGCACTGGTCGAACGCGCCGATGTCGACCAGGAGCGGGCGTGGTGCCAGCAGGCCTTGCAGGTCTGGTAGATCGACGAGTTCGTACAGACCGGGCGTGATCTGCGATCCACAGTAGTTGAGGTCCCGGAACGCGAAATGTTCGAACAGATCGCTGTAACAGATGATCTCGGCGGCCGCGAGCCGCTCGTCAGTCAGGGCACTCCATAGCGTCATGGTGCCGCCGCCGGACAGACCCATCACCCCCAGCCTGCCCGCGTCGACGTACGGAAGTGCCGAGGCGAAGTCGACCAGGCTCCGCCCGTGCGCGAGGTTGATGCCGAGTGGCGTCATCCCGAGCATCGTGGGCAGGTAGTAGAGGTTGCACCAGTCCCGGCCGCCGGCGAGGTCGTGATGGTGGGGCTTCGCGCTGTCGTCCTGGTCGCCGTACCCCATCCAGTCGATGCCGAACGTCACGAAGCCCGCCTCGGCCATCCGTCGACCGTAGGAGGTGTGGGTGTCCCGGTCGGCCTCACGTAGCGCCGGTGACGAGTCGTTTCCCATGACGACTTCCTTGCCGCCATGGCTGTGTCCGTGCCAGCAAAGGAGCGCGGGACGGGTCTCACTCGCGCCCAGCCCGGCCGGACGGTTGACATAGGCGTACGCCGCAAGGTGTTCGCTCACGTCGAGCAGCCATCGCTGGGTGAGGACGTCGCCACGCTGCCATTCGGCGATAAGCTCTGCCTGCGGCGGGACAGCGGCGGGAGCCGTGCCGAGCGTGGCGAGGACGTCGGGGAGTGCCTTCGCCTGCCACTCCGCTACATCACGGCCAGGGGTGTAGCGGTGAGTGGGTGGTCGGGTGGCGGCGAGTGTGCGGAACATCTCGTACGGGCTCGTGTTGCGGACGGTGCCAGCCATGACAGCCCTTCCTTCCCACCACCTGCCGAGGACCGGCAGCTCGTCAACCGCGCGTAGATGACGCTGGCAGTGATGATGATGAGCTGCCGGTCCACGGCGGCAGGATCATCGTTCACCCTGATCGCTCAGTACCGGCTTGACGTCGACGAGGGGAGTTCCATCGACCGCTTCGAGATCCCGTACGAGGATCCGGAGCCCGTCGATGGCGGTGATGCGTACCCGATGCAGGCCGATCGGATTCGGCCGGTCCGCGGACCGGGTGCTGAACACCCCGGTCACGGGATTCCGGGGATCATCACGCGGATGCACGGCGAGTACGTCTCTCTCGGCGCGGTGAAGCCACGTCAGGACGAGAACCTCCGCACCCACCACGAGGTCGCGGAGGCCGTCCGCCACGTCAGTGTTGAACACCAGCCACGCCTCCGGCGCGCCTTCGGACCCCTGCTTCGGGGCGACCGCAGGATCGACGAGCGTGGACTCGACGTATCCAACGGGCCTTACTTCGTACGACGTCATGGCATCACCCCAGAGCGCGGCTCACCCGGTCACCTTAGACCTGGCCCATGACGCGTGCCTGACCATCCGTCCGTCCGTCCGGCTCAGGCGTCCGTGTAGTACTGCTCGGGGTTGGTCGGCCCAGGTGTGGGATAGACGTACGCGTTGGGCATCGTCCTCGGAACGTTGTGAAAGGTCGTCTTGACGATCCCGTAACCCTGTGCGGGCAGGATCGTGCCGATCGCGTAGAACTCGTCCGTGGCGATCTGCAGGATCTGCATGAAGAGCTCGCGCCGTTCTGCCGGGTCCGGACTTGCCCTGAGCTGGTCGTACAGCTCCATCTGCCGGCGTGTCGTGGCAGGCGGCTTCATGGCGGGGGAGTCGCCGTTGTACCAGTTCGCCCAGGCGATCGCGTAGTTGGACTCCTGGCTGAACGGGAAATACCAGCGGGGGTCCAGGATCGCGTCGTTCAGTCCACCATCGCCGCCCCAGATGGCGACGTCGTGCTTGTTGGCTTCCTTGCGGGTGTAGAACAGCGCGCGGTCCTCGGCCTTGATCCGCATAGTGATGCCGACCTCGGTCCAGTAGCCCCGGATGAGCTCCAACGCGTCGACCTGCGTGGGGCTGAGGCCGGTTGCGGTCTCGACGTCGAACTGGATCGGTTCTCCGTCCGGCCCCAGCCGTCGGTTCTCGCCGTCCCGTTCGGAGTAGCCCGCCTTGTCGAGATGCTGGTTGGCCAGATCGACGTCGTAGTCGACGTACTGCGTGGCGAGTTCTTCGACGTAGAACTCCGACCGCTCACTTGGCGCCGCCTGCCAGGGCTTGCCCTGCCCCTGGAACACCGCCGTGATGAGTTCCTCGCGGTTGATGGCGTACGACAGGCCGATGCGGAAGTCCTTGTTCTGGAAGATCTCCCGCTTCATCTGGTCCGTGTGGGTGAGGTTGAACGCGATCATCAGGTTGTTCATGCTCGCGGGCACGGTGTCGAAGAAGTCGTAGCCGCCGGATTCGCGGTTGCGGGCGAGGACCGGCTTGTTCCTTGGCTCGTTGATGTGGCGTACGTGCATGTCGAAGTCGCCGTTGCTGGCCCGTAGCAGCATCACCTCGGGGTCGGTGATGACCTGGAAGCGCACCTCGTCGAGGTAGGGAAGCTGGCTGCCGTCCGGGTCGGTCTTCCAGTAGTACGGATTGCGGCTGGCGACCAGGCGGGAGCCGTCACCGAGGGCGTTGTCGACGTGCCACGGGCACAGTGTGGGAAGGTCCGGGTTCATCCAGCGCGCGTTGTAGGGCGTGCCCTCGATCAGGGCGCCCTTGCGGTTGAACAGCTCCACCCAGTCGGCGACGCCCTCCTCCTCGACAAGCGCGTCGATGTCAGGGTTGTACTTCTCGTGGAACTGCTTGAGGTAGTGGAACGGCCTGTACACCAGGTCGGAGCCGCCCGCCTGGGCCTGTTCCTCCGGAAAGAGGCCGTTGGGGCGCTCGAACGTCACGCGTACCGTGACGTCGTCGATCTTCTCGAACGTGGCGGGATTGTCCGGCGGCACCGGGGTGAGCTTCTTGTTCCTCTCCACGTCCTCGTTGGCGAACACGAGATCGTCGGCGGTAAACGGCTCGCCGTCCGACCAGCGCATCCCCGCGCGCAAGGTGATGGTGTACTCCCTGCCGTCGGCGTTGGGTTCCACCGACTTCGCGACGTTCGGGATCACCGTGCTGAACTCGGGGTCCCAGCGCGTGAGGTTGTCGTAGCCGATGGTGCGATCGAGCCAGGCGGCGTCGGCTGGGCCGAGCAACGCGGTGTTCCAGGTGCCGCCGTACGCACCGATCTGATCGGTGGGTTGGACGACGAGCGGTTCCTTCGGCAACCGCTTGGCGACCGGCGGCAGGTCTCCCGCCTTGACCAGCTTCGCCAGGCTCGGCGCTTCGCGACCCTTCTTGCCGCCTCCGCCAACACCACTGCCACCGCCGCCGGAGTTGGGATCGGTGGACAGCAGGTCGCAGCCGGTAGCGAAACCAGCCGCCACCAGTCCTGCGGTGCCCATGCGGAGCAGCTCACGTCGCGTCTGGCCGCGGCCGCGATTGTTCTCGACGCCCATCTCACACGCCCCTGTCCTCGGCTTCGGTGCCTCGATCGTGGAGCCCCCGTGGACAACGCTTTCCGAAGACTAGGGACTACGCAGGACGGAGACAAGAAGGGGCCCTCGGCAGTAGCCATTGTGGGACACCGCGCGGCATTCCGCCCAGCCGCGTCGTAGACCACAGCGACTCCATTGTCGTGGTGGGAGCGACGCGACGTGGGCAACGACGCCGGCGTCAGTGCCGGTATGCGCGTGCCTGCAGATCGAAAAGCCTGGCGTAGTGGCCGCCGGCGTGCATCAGTTCGTCGTGGGAGCCGACCTCGGTGATCCGGCCGTTCTCGACGACGACGATCAGGTCGGCCATTCGCACGGTGGAGAACCGGTGCGAGACGAGCACGGTGACCGCTCCGGTCGTAGCAGCGAGATCGTGCGCGGTGGCGGCGTACTGCTCGTAGAGGGACTGCTCGGCCGCGGGATCGAGTGCGGCCGTGGGCTCGTCGAGCAACATCAGCAACGGCCGATCGCGCATGAACGCCCGAGCGAGGGCAAGTCGCTGCCACTGGCCACCGGAGAGGCCGACCCCACCCTCGAAGGTCGCGCCGAGTTGCGTATCCAGGCCGGCTGGCAGGCTCGCAACCACCGGCTGTGCCTGACCGTCGACGGCCGCCGACGCGACTCGTGCGCGATCCGTGCGGTGCGCGAGGTTACCGACGCCGATACTGTCGACCGCCAGAAACTCAAAGGTCGCGTAGTCCTGGAATCCGGCCGAGATTCGGGCCCGCCACCTGGTCGGGTCGAACTCGGTGAGCGGAACCCCGTCTACGAGGACATTGCCCTCAGTGGGGTCGTAGAGTCGGGCGAGCAGTTTCACCAAGGTCGACTTCCCGGCACCGTTGGCGCCCACGAAGGCGACCGTTGCTCCGGCCGGTAGATGGAGATCAATGCTGTGCAACGCCGGTCGGCGAGACGTGTCGGAAAGACCCACAGGGTAGGTGAACGAGACATCGCGCAGGTGGATGCCGTCGCGGAGAACCGCGGGCGGCGTCCGGGTGCCATCCCGCCAGCGGCGCTGTGCGGAGTACTCGCGCAGCCAGTGGTATCGGCTGAAGACCTGCATCTGGTCGACGACCATCCGAGCGTTGGCAGTGACCGCTTTGCCCGCAGAGATGACCTGCGCCCCGATGAGTAAGAGCAATGACACATCACCGACGCTCGATGAACCGCTTTGCAGCCCGTCAACTACCCACCACACGGCCAACGCGTACGCCGCGCCGAAGACTACCCAGCTCGCGGCAGCGTAGCCGGCGAAGTGTCGGGTGACGGCGATCTGCGGACGACTGCGCTGTCTCATCGCGGCTCTGCAGACTGCGAGCAGTGGACCGCCGAGGCCGAAACACCGTACTTCCAAGCCCTGGCGCGGATCGGTGAGCACGTCGACGGACTGCTGCGTCAGGCGGCGGTAGCGCTCGTTGTCGAGGAGAACCTCGTTGTGCTTGTTCGCGCCGCGCACCTCGACCGCAGCGGGAAGCAACGCGACCAGAAGCAGCACGCACAGTTCCGGCCGCACCGAGGCGAGCAGACCAACGACGGTGACGGTGCTCGCGACCGAGCCAAGCGTCTCCAGCAGGCGCGGACCGCCTACGAGGGCATTGACGTCAGCCTCGATCATGGCGATGCGGTCCGCCAGCGCCGGATCCTCGTGATGCGCGATCGACGGGATCTCCGCGGTGAGTCGTAGCAGGTCGTCGTGCACATGTCGCGACACCAGGTCTTCCACCGTGTCGCCCAACGGCCAGGTCACTTCGTCTGCCACGGCACCCAGGAGCAGCGCAGCCGCGGCGAGCGCGATGCCGGGCCAGATCGAGTGCCGTGTCGAGTACGCCAGGATCGCGTGGCTGATGCCGAGCAGGCTCACCGCCGGCAGGGTGGAGCTCAGAATTACGCACGTGCACATCCCCGCTGTCATCCACGGTGCTGCGCGCCAGGCGGTCGACAGCCACAGCCCGACGATGCGCAGGGCGTTCACAAGCCCTCCTCGACCTCGACGTACCGACTCGCCTGCGTCATGAACATGTCGTGGTAGCGCCCGCGTACACTCATCAGCTCCTCGTGCGACCCCTTCTCGACGATCCGCCCGCCCTCGAGGACACAGATCGTGGGCACGGGCCGCACCACGGAGAAGCGGTGCGAGATGACCAGCGACGTCACCTCCCGAGCAAGCTCGAGATATCCGTTGACCAGCCGCGCCTCCGATTCGACGTCGAGTGCGGCAGCGGGCTCGTCAAGCACGAGTACGCCGGCGCGGGCATCGACCGCACGGAGGGCCCGTGCCAGCGCCACCCGCTGCCACTCGCCACCGGACAGGTCCGCGCCGCCCGGGATCGTCTTGTCCAGCGGAGTCGCCCAACGCCGCGGTAGCCCGTCGACCAGGTCGACGATCCCGGCACGCGCCGCCACCGCCTCCATCGCGTCACTGGGCGGCTGCTGCTCGCCGTCGATCCGGCCGGACCAGAGGCGGCCCGCACCGAGCTCGATGTTGTCGCCGACCGACAGCGGCAGTCGCACGAAGTCCTGGGTGATCGGCGCAATCCGCAGCTGCCACGACCGCAGCTCCTCCTCGTCGAACTCGGCAAGGTCGACGCCATCGACGAGGATGCGCCCGGACGTCGGCTGATGGGTGCCGGCAAGCAACTTCACGAGCGTCGACTTGCCAGTGCCGTTGACGCCCACCAGGGCCACCGCAGCACCCGCATCCAACGTCATCGACAACCCGCGCAAGGTATCGCTGCTCGCCCGTGGGTAGCGGAAACGCACCTCGTCGAAGACGACCATGGGTGCGGCGCCGTGTCCTGGCCTCCGCCCATCCTCGAGCACGGTCGCCGACGGCTCCGGCTCGGGAGTCCCGCCGGAGTTCAGCTGCTCCATCCACCGGGACACCGTCGCCCCACGCTGGACCTCGGCGTAGCCAGACAGGTTGGTCGATGCGATCGAGAAGACGAGGGGCAACGTCGTCGCCAAGCCACTCAGCGTGAGCCGCCCGTGCTCGGCCTGCCATCCGGCGTATCCGAGCGTCCCTACGGCGATCGCAATATGCGCCAGCCCGAACAGCGACGCCTCCACTGCCTGCTGTCGACGGATGAGCCAGTAGGGTCGAAGCGCCTCGGTGGTGTGCGTCCAGAAGCGGCCACGCAGGAAGCCGGCGAGGCCGAAGATGCGTACCTCCTTGGCTGTCTTTCCCATTCCTTGGGTGAAGGCGTAGCGGGCATGTTTCTGTCCCTCGGTCTGGGCGGTCCACACGTCCATCTGCCTGCTGATGTTGCGTGCGCCATACAGCGAGCGGGCAATGGTGGCAGCAGCCAGGACGAGTGCTCCCCACCAGGAGAAGACGATGCCCAGCGCAACTGACCTTCCCACCAGGCTCAGCGTCAAGGCGGCCAGCGGCCCGCACGCCAGCTGGACCCCCGAGGTGATCCACCACCGGTTGACACTGATCTGCTGGAGCCGTCCAACGATCTCTGGATTGTCCAGGCTCGCCAGGTCGGGACGGGCCGCCCCGACCGCCCCGACCCGCAGGAGCACGTCTTCCTCCGCATTCGCCTGCAGCCGCTCCAGCGGGATGACGGCGAGCGCCTCGACAACGTTGCCGAGGGGTAACGCGGCCAGCAACAGCCCCAGTAGGAGGACGAACGCGATGTCCACACCGTCGGCGACCACGCTCGGCAGCCGGCCCACCACCGCCCCCACAAGCAGTGGCGTCGCCACCTGCAGACCCGCGCTGAGTACGCGCAGTGCAACGCTGCTGACCGCGGCCGCCGGGCTCAACAGGTAGGCGTACCGCCACAACACGAACACGTCGCCGCACCTCCGACGCCTGTTGACCGCTACCGGCATTGCGGCCCGCAACCAGCGTGGCGCCGGCGCTCGTAGCCGGGCAGGCGCCGTCTACTGGTACCACCCGTGCTGGGCCTCGCGAGGGTGCAGGTCTCAGGGCAAGCCGCTTGGGTTCAATCGGTCAGGAAGGTCTCACGCTATGCCCGGCCACCGACAACGGTTCAGCGATGACGTTGGTTGTGCTGGACGGCGTGATCTCATGCCTGCACGGGTGCGCCCCCTTCGGGGGGCGTCGAGCCCGTCAGCGGTGTGGCGTCGAGCCCGTCAGCGGTGTGGTGTCGAGATATCTGACCTCGTAGACCAGCTCCGTGAACTTCCAGCCGTCCGGGGTGCCACGCAGCGCCTCGATCTCGAAGCGATCAGCGATGGCCTGAACGTTGCTCATCGGTTCCGTCCTCGTCAGATCGAACGGCTCACGGCTGCATGGCTCAGCCGGTGAAGGACTGAGGGCCGAAGCGGCCCCATGCCACGAGGACCGCCAGGGCGAACAGGGCAAGGGTCATCACGATTCCCTGGACCTCGCGGCGGCGTGCGTGCGGGATGAACGCGCCGACCATCAGCAACGCCAGACCGACGGCGGCAAGCGGTACCAGAACCGGCGCGATGCTGAGCGCGGCGGGCAGTATCAAACCCACCGCACCCAGGACCTCGAGGGCGCCGATGGCCTTGATGGTGCCGGCGCTGAAGCCCTCGAGGACTCCCATGCCGGAGGCGACCAGCTTCTCCTTGGGCTGGGCCAGCTTCACGGCGCCGCTGGCCAGGAAGGTCACGGCCAGCAATGCCGCAATTATCCACAAAGCGATGTTCATGAGGGCTCTCCTTGCAGCGGTGTCGACGACGCCCGCCCTGATGTGCTGAGGTTTCCTGTCCGCGGGACATGTTGGTCTCGGCAGTACGACGACACAACCCGCGGGAATGTGAGGCGACGCGCCAACCTCACAGATCGGTGCGATGTCTCGTCGGACTGGTAGGGGGCGGGAGCGACCAAGGGAGTGAGCGACACCGTGACCACCTACTCGGGGCCGGAAGACCGCTGGCTCGATCCGAGCCTGAGCGCCGTCATGAGTGAGCGGCGTCAGCTGATCAACCTCGCGTACCGGCTCCTCGGCTCCCTGTCCGATGCTGAGGATGTCGTGCAGGAGACGTACGTCCGCTGGTACGCCATGTCCGCGCAGCAGCGGGACGCCATCGAATCACCCGCCGCCTGGCTGACGAAGGTCGCCAGTCGCATCTGCCTCGACCTGCTCGGCTCGGCACGGGCGCGGCGGGAGAGGTACGTGGGCGAATGGATCCCGGAGCCGCTGCCCGATCGTGCGGAGTGGATCGGCGGGCGGTCGGGCGATCCCACGGACGACCCGGCCGACCGGGTAACCCTTGACGAGTCGGTCAGCATGGCCTTCCTCGTCGTGCTCGAATCGATGACCCCGGCCGAGCGCGTGGCGTTCATGCTTCACGACGTCTTTCGCTACCCCTTCGCCGAGGTCGCCGAGATCGTCGGCCGTACGCCGACGGCATGTCGCCAGCTGGCCTCGTCGGCCCGCCGTCGCATTCGCGCGGCACAGGCTCCCGCGACCCCGACAGCCCAGCGCGCCGCCATCGTCCGGGACTTCAAACAGGCCTGGGAAGCCAGGGACATCGACGCCCTCATCGGCCTTCTCGACACCGACGCCACGGCGATCGGCGACGGCGGCGGTGTCGTCAGCGCCGAACTCCGTCCGATCGAGGGCGGCGAACAGGTCGCGCGCTACTTCGCCGAGCTCGCTGGTTGGAGAGCCGACATCACGCTCCTGGAACGCACCGTCAACGGCCAACCAGGCCTGATTGCTCTGCAAGACGGCGCCACTGTGACGGTGATGGCGTTCGACGTCGTCGGCGGCAGGATCAAGCACATCTGGGCGGTACGCAACCCCGAGAAGCTCCGTCCCTGGACGACGGACTGACGTCCGTCTCCCTACCATCGCCTCGCGGCCGCGCCGCCTAGCGACCGCCGTTGAGGATCGACGTGAACACGTCCTCGAACCGTGCCCCGTCGGCGGCGTACCCGACCAGCTGCGGTGTGCCGCCCGCTGCGTCGATCGTCTGCCCGGAGGAGGCGCCGTCGAGGACGACGTCGACCTTCCGCGACTGGTAGGGGACGAGGTCGTCGTGTGGTCCCAGGACGAGCGATGCCGCGGCGAGCGCGTCCCACCAGAACATGATGTCGAGGTCGATCAGCGGCGGCATGTCTGGCTGCGTCACGATCGCGTGCACGAGCGTCGCCTCGGCGGTGCGCGCGGAGGCGCCGAGCCGGTCGATGTAGGCCTGGGTGATCATCACGTGGTTCGTCGCGTCCAGCGGGACGATCCGCACCCGACCGGAGGGCATCGTCTGAAACACCGAGTCAGCCGCGTTCGGGTCGATCCATAGGTTGACCTCCTGGGTGTTGTCGAAGCCCCCGGTGGTCGAGCCGAAGAGATTGCCCGGCACGTCGAACGCGCCGCCCATCACGTAAAGCGTGGCGATCTTCTCCGCCACGCTCTGGTCGCGCAACGCCGCGGCAACATTGCTGAGCGGGCCGGTGGCCAGCACCGTCACAGGCTTGCGCGAAGTCAGAACGGACTTGGTGATCAGCTGTGGCGCGGTCAGCGGCGACGGTTGGTTGGGCCGGTCGGCGTTGTCGAGTGCCCCGGTCAGAACACGTTCGAACGTCTCGCGCGCCTCGGGTGGCGCCGGGTGCACGCCGGTCGCCGAACCGTCGGCCACCGGAACGCGTGGCAGTCCGCACTTCTCGACAATGGTCCGCGCGTGGGTCAGAGACCGGCCGGCCGTGCCGATGCCGTTGTTCACGACTGTGACGGCGCGCAGGTCGATCCGGCGTTGCTTGTGAGCTTGGCAGAGGAACGCCAACGTCGATGCGTCATCGAAGTCCAGGTCGCTGTCGTAGACGACCGGAACGGGATCGTGGCCCGTCGAGTCGTCGGGCGGGACCACGTCCGCCCTGCTCGCAGTCGTCGTCACCCCGACGCATGCAAGGCTCATCACTGCGGCGGCCGCCATAGCGACGGCACCCTTCAGGTACCACTTCGACGTCTTCGCCATCTCCGTCCTCCCCAGAAATGTGACACGACGTGCCGGTCGCGTCGCACCGGGAACATAGGGGACGGCAGCTTCATATCGGCTTCATGGACGAGCGTCGGTCGACGCGTTCGAGGTGTTTCCCGTGTACGGACTGAGATCGTTCGGTCGGGCCGCGAGGGTCCAGGGGCGAGGAAGCTTGCCAACCACTGTGCTCTACTTCGGGGATGGTTGAGCAACTGCCGGGTCCCACGCGGGCGGCGAGTTGGCGGCGTGCCGCTGTGCGGCCTGTTCTCGACGCGTATGCCGGCTCCGCAGGTGTCGACGCCGTGATGCTGAGCGGATCTACCGCCCGCGGTGACGCCGACCGCTGGTCCGACACGGAGGTCGGTGTGTTCTGGTGCCGGCCGCCGACGGCGAGAGAACGCGCAGCCGTCGCGCGGGCGGCACGCGCGGCCGACATGCGGACGGTGACCGCCGAGGACGCGAACCCACCCTGGTATGACCACATCTACCTCGGTGCCGGGCGGCCGGACGGGCTGATGGTCGAAGTCGTCCACACGCTGACGGCAGTGGTCCAGGACACCCTCGACACCGTGCTGGGCAGTGACGTTCCGGGCCCTACGAGCTTCGCTCGCGAGGCCCACCCCCGCCACTGCGAACCCGACCCGCCGGGGCTCGACGTCATCAAGGGGATTGTCGACGGCCGCGAGGTCAGCGGGGCACGGGCGGACATCGTTTCCCGGTGGAAGGCACGCGCGGCCTCCTATCCGCGCGGCCTCGCGATCGCAGTCGTCCAACGTGATGGCGCGATCGAACAGTTCTGGCGGTGGCGCATGCTCGTCGAACGCGACAATCCGCTCTTGCTCGCGCGCGAGTTCAGCCGGATCGCGAGCCAGCTGCTGGGCGTCCTGCACGCGCTGAACGGTCGCTACTGCGGACACCCGTCGGCGTTCAAACGCCTCGACTCGCTGGAGCACGACCTGACGCTTGCACCGCGCGGGCTCGCAGCTCGACTGCGTGCGTCATTCACACTGCCCGCACCCGAGGGCGCGGCGGTGCTGCGCGGTCTGGTGGAGGAGACATACGACCTTGTCGAGGTCCACCTGCCCGAAGTGGACGTCGGGCGGCTGCGCTCGCTGTTCCGGTCCGACCGCAGGCCGCTCGAAACCCTGCCCAGGACCCGTGAGCCGTGAATATCGTGGCGCCGTGGATTCCTTCCGGGATATTGCATCCTGCTCGTCGACACGCCGGAGGTTCAGCGGCTTACCGACCTTCCGCGCCGTCGTCGGCGGCGGCGACGCTCTCGGGCCACAACATGAAAGCCTCCGAGCGGAGTTGACGGCCGAGATCGACCGGCTCCGCCTGAGCGGGGACTGGATGCGGTCCGTAGCTTGCATACGAGGACGACGGCATGTTCCCGGCCGTCGCTCCAGAACGGCGGGCGACGGAACCGTAGACTCGCGCCCGGAACGGACTTTGCGACGACTTGATGCGAGAGGAACTGGTGAAGTGGAAAGGTCGCCGATCGCGATGCTGCGAGAGTTCCACAACGTGTTCGATCTTCCTCGCGCTGAAGTACCCGCATTGCCACACCCAGACGTCGCTGATCTACGCCAGCATCTCTTGGAGGAAGAGGTCGCAGAACTCGCCGCGGCCGTTCAAGCGGGAGGACTCGCTGACATTGCTCATGAGCTGGCTGACGTCATCTACGTAGCGCTTGGCACGGCAGTGACCTACGGCATCGACGTGGATCCGATCCTCGCCGAGATTCACGCGGCGAACATGACGAAGCTAGGACCCGACGGTCGGCCGATTCGTCGGGCTGACGGAAAGGTCCTGAAAGGCGACAACTATCGCGCTCCAGACGTCCGTACTGCACTGCACAGGCAGGGTTGGCGCGATGAGGCTTCTAGCGGTCTGGACGGTCGCCCCGCCCCGGCCGAGGGCGGCCCACGAGGTTGCCCGTAGAACGAGGGCGGGCGTGCGGGACCCCTTACTGACTGATCCCACCCGGCGCGGCCCACGGACCCGACAGACCCCGACGCCACGGCCTGGCAAAGGCGAGTTCGGTCTGCGCGCTCTCGGCAACTCGGCCTGCTAATGTCCGGCCGCATGGACTCGATCTGGGTTGGGGAACGGGTGCGCCTGCGAGGCGTCGAGCCAGAGGAATGGCATTTCGCGGTGGAGTTCGACCAGGACAGCACGGTCACGCGCAACGCGGACAGGCTGCACCCGCCTCGCTCCAAGGCGGGCTACCGCCAGTGGGCCGAGGCCAATGCGGGCACACCAGACGACGACACGTTCAGCGTCGGGATCGAATCGCTCGCCGAACGTCGACTCGTCGGCGGGATGAGCACGAACGGCGTCGACAAGAACGCCGGAGTCTTCTCCTACGGCATCACAATCGGCGCGGACTTCCAGCGATGCGGCTATGCAAGTGATGCGATCATCTTGCTGCTGCGCTACATGTTCGCAGAGCGCCGATTCCAAAAGTGCGACGTCGGCATCTACGCCTACAACACGGCTTCCCTCAAGCTTCATGAGAGGCTCGGCTTTGTCGAGGAGGGACGACGCCGCCGGCACCAGTTCTTCGCTGGGGAGTATCACGACCTGGTACTGATGGGCATGACCATCGAGGAGTACGCCACGGATTACTCGCTCGGTTCCGTCGCGTCCTGCTGATCGCTCCGGAGCGTTCCTGAGCGTGACACGCGGTTGAGGAACCCATGGTCAATCGTGACATGCACGGGGCGTCAGGCCGCCCGTTACGTGCGTAGCGGAGCCGAAGACGGTCGACCGAGGAGGATGGGACCGGAAGCCGGCTCGACCTCCCTCGCGAACTGGACCCTCGTCGGCCACACTGAGTCCATGGAATACGTCGGCCGGGTGCCCGCCCCGCCGCTCGACCGGTTCATCGACGACGTCTACTGCCTTACCGGGGTGCCGCGCCACCGACGGATGAACGTCCCGCCGATGCCTTCGGCACACCTGTTCATCAACCTGGGAGGACCCGCCCGCGTGCGGGATTCCGACCCTTCGGTGCCGCCGGCAGTGTTCACCGGTGGCTGGTTCATGGGTGTGTGGACGAGGCGTTTTCTCCTCGAGTACGAAACGCCGGTGCGGCTTGTAGGGGTGCACTTCAAGCCATGGGGGATTTCGCCGTTCGTCGACATGCCGGCGAGCGAGCTGCGGGACCGATGGGTGCCAGTCGACGTGGTTTGGGGACGGACCCTGGACCGGATGCGCGATCGGATCGCCCGTGCCGGGTCGACCGGTGAGATCCTGCACACTCTCGAGGGGTGAGGTGCGATCTCGGCTTGTATCTGCACCGTCGCGCGGCTTGAAGTTGGTCAGCCATACGGCCGGGCGTCTGGAGGCCTCGTGGGGCGCGATCTCGGTCGGGGCGCTTACCGTTGCCGCCGGAGTGAGCGGCAACCACCTGGCCACGCTGTTCAAGTCCCACGTCGGAGTCACCCCGAAGCGGGTGGCGCGGATCTGCCGATTCGCGCGGCTGATCCTGTCCGTCGATGCCCTGCGTCCGGTCGACTGGTCGGAGCTCGCTCAAACGGCTGGCTACTTCGACCGGGCTCACTTCAGCAGGGAGTTCAAGGACTTCACCGGCCACACCCCGACGGAATACCTGGCGCTCCGGCGCCGGTTCCCTGCTGAGCCTGGGTTTCCGCCAGACAGCGGCCCGATGCCCGCTGATTGATTTTTTACATGCCCGGTTGCCCTCGAGGACGACATCATCGGCAGCGGATGCGCAAGGAGACCGGAGGAGGCCCGGTGGGCACGGTAATCATGCACAGCGTGGTGTCGGTCGATGGTTTCATCGCCGACGAGAACGACGACGTCGGACCACTCCACGAGTGGTACTTCAACGGGGACACCCCGATCACCGAAAGCGGCGACCAGCAGTACGACCATTCCGGAGCTGGAGCCGGCTTCAAGGCCTCTCGTGTATCGGCGGAGTACGTCCGGCCGATGTGGAAGGCGATCGGCGCGATCGTGATGGGTCGTCACCTGTTCGACCTGGTGAACGGTTGGGAGGGCCACCCGCCCGCAGGCGACCATGTGGTCGTGGTGTCCCACCGGCCCAAGCCCGAAGGTTGGCACCCCGAGGCGTCCTACCATTTCGTCGATGACGTGACAACTGCGATCGACAGGGCCCAGGAGCTTGCCGGGGAGCGGACCGTCAGTGTGAACGCTGGCGAGGTGGGCAGCCAGATCCTCACGGCGGGCCTCGTGGACGAGGTGGCGATGGACGTGGTGCCGGTGGTATTCGGGTCGGGCAAACGCTACTTCGGCAGTATCGAGGGGCAGCATCTACTGGAGGATCCCCACGTGGTCATCCAGGGCGACCGGGTACTACATCTGAGGTTCAAGGTACGCTGCTAGGGCGTGTCCCGTAGATCTTGGTGGTCGAAGTTCGATAGATCATTGGTGTGTTTGATCGTCATGACTTGACTGATGAGGAGTGGCAGCGGCTGGAGCCGTTGCTGCCGGAGCAGCCGCGGCAGG
>NZ_JBEEAB010000034.1:0-56575 GCF_040120725.1 Actinopolymorpha sp. B9G3
AGCCCTCCAGCGCCGATGGTACTGCAGGGGCCACCCTGTGGGAGAGTAGGACACCGCCGGACACCACACACAAGAAGAGGGCCACCCACCAGGGCGGCCCTCTTCTTGCGTCCCGAGGTATGTACGGTGTTCGGCAGTGTCGCAGGCTTGGAGGAACGAACGGAATGGGTGAGCGGTCGCGACGCGATGGCAGCGGCGATGATGGCCGTGACGATCGACAGCGCAAGCGGCCGGACCGGAAGCGCGGTCAACCGGACGATCGCCGCTCTGCGAAGGGACGGCCGTCCAAGGACACCAGGTCTTCCGACCGGGGGCAACCTAGGCGGCCCTCGGGCTCCGGACGGACAGATAAGCCCGCCGGGGGCGGCGGGGCGGCTCCGCGTCCGGCCCGGGAGGGCTGGGGTCGGTCGAGGAGTGGCGAACCTTCGGGTCGCCCATCCCGGTCCGGTGACGATCGCCGCGGGCAGGGTCGTTCGCAGGGAAGTCCGGGTCGTTCCGGCGGCGGCGGGGCCATGCGGGGTTCCCGTGCGGGGAAGCCAGGCGGAGATCGCCGAGAGCAACGGTCTGGCAAGGCGGGCGGGCCCAGTAAACGGCCAGCGGACCGGCGAACCGGGCGAACGGGGGGTGGCGCACCTGCACGGCCAGCTCCCGATCCTGGTCCGACGGTGCCGGATGGCATCACCGGTCTGGAGCTTGACTCCGCGGTACGCAGCGAGCTAGGCACCCTGACCCGACCAGCTGCGGAACGGGTCGCACGGCACCTCGTCGCCGCGGGCCAACTGCTTGATGACGACCCTGAAACCGCTCTGGCGCATGCGCTGGCCGCGCGGCGGGAGGGCTACCGACTGGGCGTCGTCCGAGAGGCCTGTGGGTATGCCGCCTACGCGGCTGGACACTTCGAGCAAGCGCTGGCCGAGTTACGAGCGGCACGCCGGATGACGGGGAGCGAGCACTACGCGCCCGTCATGGCGGACAGCGAACGCGGACTAGGCCGGCCCGAACGCGCCTTGGAGCTTGCCGCAAGTGTCGAGCGGGCCCGCCTCGATCACGCGACGAGAGTCGAGCTTCTGATCGTGGAGGCAGGGGCCCGACGCGATCTCGGCCAGCCAGGTGCCGCCTTGGGTCTGCTCGACGTGCCGGACCTGCACAGCCAGGCGATCGGCACCTCGGTAGCGAGACTTCGTTATGCGTATGCGGATGTCCTGCAGGAACTGGACCGCCGCGAGGAGGCCTCCGAGTGGTTCGCGCGAGCTGCGGCCGCAGACGTCGACACCGAGACCGACGCTGACGAACGTCGAACGGCACTCCAGTAGCGGGTGCGTTCGTTGCGCTACCCGTGGGACGGAGCGCACTTTCTGTCCACAGCAACAGAATCGGCGAGGTTCTCCACAGGCGGCCTGAGAGTTCCGGGATCCTTGCCACGTAGGAACGAGAGTGGGATCACCTTGAATTCTTGACGGAGGTGAGCCATGACGCTGGAAGAGCGGTCACTCACTGTGCACCGTAACGAGGTGCTCCTGGTGGGCAGGGTGTCCATGTGCGCCACCCGGCGTGAACTTCCCAGTGGGGACATCGTCAGCGGCATACGCATCGTTGTGGAGCGTGACCCGGAATCCCTGCACGGCCGCACTGCCAGGATCGACGCCATCGACTGTGTGGCGTGGTCCGAACAGTGGCATGACGAGATGCGACGGTGGGAGCTCGGCGATGTCGTCGAGGTCGTCGGTGCGTTGCGGCGCCGGTTCCGGCGGACGGAAGCTGGGACAGTCAGTCGTTACGAGGTGGAGGTCCAGCGTGCACGGCTGATCGGCGCGACGGCCGACGGTGCGCGACCACATGCCGAAAGCCGCAATGTCGAAGGTCAGGACGGTGGTGCGCGCCAGGTCGTCTAACCCTCGTCGAAACTCCGCATGACGAAGCCGGTCCGTGGCTTCGGCCCGAACGACGTCGACTTTCGCGGCATGCGCCCGCCGTGGCGGGCTACCTGCTGGACCCGGGTGAGATCCACGGGATTGAGCAAGACCGCCACCGTGTCCTCGTCAGCTCGGGCCGCCTGAATCGCAGAACCGGCGTCGTGCACGTATCTGATCCGGTCCTCCGGAATGCGCAGGAGGTGGCCGAGGATGAGTCCGTGCAGGATCTCGGTGTCGAGCGCCGAAGGGGTATCTGACGTTTGCTTGCCGCGGAGGGAAACACGCAGGAGCATCCAGGCGCTCCCGTCGGTCAGCAGGAATCCGTGTGCTGCGCCCTGGCAGTCTGCGATCGCCTGCCGAGCTGCCGAGCTGTCACCGCCGTACGCGAGGACCTCAACCTGAGGTGCCACGCGGTCGGCGACGTCCTGCATAGAGAGTCCGGTGACCAGACGGTGGATGGCGCGAAGTTCGAGCGGATGCGCGCGGTGGTCGACCAGGAGTGCCAGTCCGTTGTCCCATGGCCCTTCACCTGCGCCGCCGGCGTGGCGCTCGGCCTGGAGACGCAGGTAGGCGGCGTACCTGTGATGGCCGTCGGCGATCAGCGCCTGCCGCGGAGCGAGGTCGGCCGCGATCGCGGCGAGGTGGGCGGGGTCGTCCAGCCGCCAGATCCGATGGCCGGTGCCATCCGGGGCCAGGGCATCGACCAACGGCTCTGCCGTCGTGGCGGCGTCGACGAGTGCTGACGCCTGACCGTCCCCGTCGTACGCGAGGAGGATTGGCTCGAAGTTCGCCGCGCAGGCGCGCATCAGAGCGAGCCGGTCGCCGACAGGTCCGGGGAGCACATCCTCGTGAGGAAGGATCACCTGCTCGTCATAGGCCCGCAGGGCAACGGCGCCCAGCAGGCCGCGAAGAACGACTCGTCGCTGCGTTCGGTCCGATGGGGAACTCCGGCGCCAAGTGGCATCCTGCACATGGGCCGAGTGCTCCTGCAGAGGAACCGTGAGATCGAGATCCTGTTCGTAGACATATAGCGCCGGTGTGTCGTCAGGGACCACCACTCCCTCGCGGCGCCACTGGATGAAGAGGTCACGGGCATGGTCATAGCGACTCTCGTCGGCCCGTACGTCCGGAAAGGCTCGGTTTCGTGGAGTCGCGGCGGGCCGCTGGGCGGCGCCGACATCGGTCGCCGCGCCGCTGTGCGCAGGGTGTTTGCTGGGGCGTGGAAGGATGATTCGGACGATGTTGTAGGGCTCTGCCGCCTCGAGGGCGGCGATCGCGTCGTCGTCGAGAGTGTCATACGGCGGTGAGGTGACCGACGCGAGGTCCGACACAAGAGCAGGCGAGTATCGCAGGCCGCGGAAGGCTTTGAGCACGAGCGGGCGGCGTCCGGGGGCGGCATCAGTCACGCTGGGCATGGTAGGAGGCCGAGCCCTGTTCGCGTACCCGATGGGGATACGCGCGGAGCGGCCGTCGGCCCTCTGCCTTAGGTGCACGCGGCAGGAGAAGCCGTGGATCGGGAGGACATTGTGGATGACAGCGACACGACGTCGGGTCACGTCGAGAGTCCGGCGGGCCGGCCGACTGGTGGCGTCTACGACTGGTATCGCCGGGGCCTCGACCTGCTCGGATCCGGAGATGTGGCTGCCGCGGCACAGATTCTGTCCCATGCGCATGAGGCCGAACCCACCTCGAAGTCCATTCGCGAGGCTCTGGCACGGGCCCAGTTCAACTCCCGGCGCTACTCGGACTCGGCCGAGACGTTCGCCGCGCTCGTCGAGCAGGATCCTTCCGATGACTACGCACAGTTCGGGCTGGGACTCGCGCTCAGCCGACTCGGCGATCACCATGCGGCCGCGCCTCACCTCGCGATGGCCGCGGCGATGCAACCAAGTGCTCGGCACTACGCCCAGGCACTCCGCCAGGTGCGGGCGACGTTGCAGGCCCGTGGAGGTCCGGCGTGAGCAGGTCAGCATCGAGTTCTGCTCCGCCCCCGCTGTCCGCGGCAGGTGAGGCGCTGGTTCAGGGTCATGACGTAGGTCTGTTCGATCTCGACGGCGTCGTCTACGTCGGTGACGAGCCGGTGGCGGGGGCGCCGGAGGCACTGGGCAGGGTCCGTGAGCTTGGCATGAAGGTCAGATTCGTCACGAACAACGCATCCCGTACGCCTGATGCCGTGAGCGAACATCTCCAGCGGGTGGGGGTTCCCGCCACCGCGGCCGACGTCGTGACGTCGGCACAAGCCGCGGCTCACCTGGTCGCCGACCGGGTACCCGCCGGGTCGCGGGTCCTCGTCGTCGGTGGAGAGGGTCTGTCAGTCGCGTTGTCCGAGCGTGGCCTTGTTCCGGTGTTCTCCGCCACGGACGCTCCGGCCGCGGTCGTGCAGGGCTTCCACCCAGATGTCGGATGGCGCCAGCTCGCGGAAGGGGCGTACGCCCTCGCCTCCGATCTGCCCTGGATCGCCTCGAATGTCGACCGCACGCTCCCGACCGACGATGGTCTCGCCCCCGGCAACGGGGCATTGGTCGAGGTGATCCGGATAGCGACCGGCAGGAGTCCCCTCGTCGCCGGCAAGCCGGAGCCGCCGCTGTTCCTCGAGGCGGTCGTGAGTTCCGGCGCTGACCGGCCGCTCGTCATCGGTGACCGGCTCGACACCGACATCGAAGGGGCGCATAAAGCCGGGCTGCCCAGCCTGCTGGTGCTCACCGGCGTGACCAGCTTGGTGGACTTGGCGACGGCACCGCCGCATCGGCGGCCGACCTACCTCTCCCGGGATCTCGATGGCATGTTCGTCCCACACCCGTCTCCCGTGGTCGGACCTGATGGGACGACCTGCGGGGGCTGGCGGGTCGAACTCGAGAGTCAAGGTGCTGACACCCTCCAACCGCGGCTCACCGGCGACGGCGATCCCCTCGACGCCGCGCGCGCGGTCCTGGCGGCCATGTGGGCCAGGGGCGATCCGGCGCGGGTTGACGCGGCCGAGGTCCTCGAAGGTCTGGAAAAGGACGCGAAGCGATGAGTTAGTGTCCGTGGCGTGGGCTCGCCGTCGATTCATGGTCGCCTGTGAGGGGCGCCACCCATCAGCCGTCAGAGAGACGGGAGCCCCAGGGTGGGCACGCAGGTCAACACTCGTACGCGGATCGAAGGGGAGAAGCGGGCCAGGTGGAACACCAGGAGTTCGGCCAGGTAGGACCAGAGACCGATGCGGAAGTCGAGCAGTTTGGCGCACTCGCTGACCCGAGCGACGATTCGTTCAGCGTGGAGAGTGGTCGCGCGGTCGTGGAGTCGGTGGTCGACCATCCGGCGGAGAGCGAGGAGCGCGCGGCTGAACACGGCGCTGAACCAGAACACGGCGCTGAACCAGAACACGGCGCTGAACCAGAACACGGCGCTGAACCAGAACACGGCGCTGAACCAGAACACGGCGCTGAACCAGAACATGGCGCTGAACCTCAAGCCGCGGCGCACGGTGACGACGAGACCTTTCCTGGCTACATGCCGACCGGCAGGGACGACGTCGACGCCGTCCTCGACCGGCTCAGTGAACTCGACGGCCTGCCACCGAGCGAGCACGTCCACATCTACGAAGACGCGCACCGCAGGCTGCACGAGACCCTCGTGGCGGCCGGAGAAGGTCATGAGGATCCGGCCGGAACCTCCTGACCCACTCGCCGGCGACCCGCACGACATCACCGTCGACGAGACAGTCGGATGCGGCACCGTCCTACGCACGAAGGGACCACGACCGTGAGCGGAGGCAACCCCCGCCGCGTGCTGCTCGTCGCTCACACCGGTCGCCCGGAGGCGATCGAGGTCGCACGGGATGCCGCCGGCCGCCTGCGCCGGGCGGGGATCGAGGTGCGGGTCCTGGCGCCGGATGCCGCCGACCTCGGGATTCCGGACGCGGAGGTCACCGACGTCTCGGCCGATGCCGCCGAGGGTTGCGAGATCGTGATGGTGCTCGGCGGCGACGGAACGATCCTGCGCGGGGCCGAGGTCGCCCGGGCCTCCCGTACCCCTGTGTTGGGCGTCAATCTCGGCCACGTGGGGTTCCTGGCCGAGTCCGAACGTGACGACCTCGACGTCACCATCGACCACGTGGTCCATCGAAGGTACGCCGTGGAAGAACGGATGACCCTGGACGTGACGGTGACCCAGGACGGCATCGTCATCGCCCAGGACTGGGCGCTCAACGACGCCAGTGTGGAGAAGTCGGCGCGGGAACGAATGCTCGAACTCGTCGTCGAGGTCGACGGGCGTCCGCTGTCGCGCTGGGGCGGCGACGGCATCGTCGCGGCGACGCCGACCGGTTCCACCGCCTATGCATTCTCGGCGGGTGGGCCGATCGTGTGGCCTGAGGTGGAAGCGCTGCTGGTGGTCCCCCTGAGTGCGCATGCCCTGTTCGCGAGGCCGCTCGTGGTGTCGCCGCGCTCAGTGATCGCGGTGGAGTTGCTCCCACGCAACACCGGGCCGGCGGTGCTGTGGTGTGACGGCAGGCGTACGGAGGAGATCCGCCCTGGTGCGCGGATCGAGGTACGCCGGGGTGAGCACTCCGTTCGACTGGCCAGGCTCCATCACGGCCCGTTCACCGACCGGTTGGTCGCGAAGTTCGACCTACCGGTGCACGGATGGCGAGGACGGAGCTGGCGAACCCACCCCGACGAGGAAGTGGCGAGGACCCGCACCGCGAAGCAGGACAGCCATGACGTCGGTCCCACGGCGTAGAGTGCCGACGATGCTGGAGGAGATCCGGATACAGGGACTCGGCGTCATCGAAGACGCCGAGCTCGAACTCGACGCCGGGTTCACCGTCGTCACCGGCGAGACCGGCGCCGGCAAGACGATGGTTGTCAGTGGCTTGTCACTGCTGCTCGGCGGGCGGGCGGACGCCGGCCTGGTTCGCCCCGGTGGAAAACGCGCCGTCGTCGAGGGACGAGTCCGATGTCCCGGCGGGTCCGCGGTGGCGCAACGTGCGACCGACGCCGGCGCCGAGCTCGACGACGACACTCTCATCATCATGCGCACCGTCTCCCGTGACGGTCGCTCCCGTGCTTATGCCGGCGGTGCCGGGGTCCCAGCCGGACTGCTGGCCGAACTCGCCGAGGATCTCGTGGCATTACATGGTCAGTCCGACCAGATGCGCCTGCTGCGGCCGGCCCGGCAGCGGGAGATTCTCGACCGTTACGCCGGTTCTGAGGTCGAGAAGCCGCTTGCGGTCTATCGCGAGCGCTACCAACGCTTGGCAGCCGTGTCGGCCGAGCTCGACGACCTCGTGAAACGGGCGCGCGATCGGGCGCAGGAGGCCGACCGCCTGCGCTTCGGGCTCGAGGAGGTCGAGGCCGCCGATCCGCAGCCGGGCGAGGACGAGGCGTTGGCCGCCGAGGAGAGTCGGCTCGCGCACGCCGACGCGCTCCGCGGCGCGGCCGAGGAGGCCCACACCGCGCTGGTCGGTGGTGACGATCCGGCCGCCGAACCGGTCGACGCGTCATCGCAGATCGCACGAGCCCGCAAGGTGCTCGACGGCGCTGGCGTGCACGATCCCGACCTCGCTGCCGTGTCGACCCGACTCGCCGAGGCGGTCGCCCTCGTGGTCGACGCCGGGGCCGATCTCGCTTCGTACGCCACGAGCATCGACACCGACCCGGCCCGCCTCCAGGCAGTCAGCGAACGACGGGCGGCGCTGATCGCGCTGACCCGCAAGTACGGCGACACGGTCGATGACGTCCTCGACTGGGCCCGCACCGCCGCCGAACGACTCGCCGAGCTCGACGGGTCCGACGACCGGATCGACGCGCTACGGCAGGAGCGGGACCAGCTGCGCGGAGAGTTGGCCGACCTGGCCGGGAGGATCAGCGCGGCGCGCATGGCAGCCGGCGAGCGCCTCGGCACTGCCGTGACGGCTGAGCTCAGCGCCTTGGCGATGCCACACGCCGTGGTCACCGCCGAGGTCACCCAGACCGAGATCGCCGAAGCCGACGCCAGCGAATCAGACCGGCCCGGTTCGGGGCGACCGGGTCTGGCGGTTGAAGGACGACACGTCGCCTACGGCCCGCACGGTGTCGACGACGTGGAGCTCCGGCTGAGCCCTCACCCTGGTGCGCCAGCCCGTCCTGTCCAGCGTGGCGCGTCGGGCGGCGAGCTCTCGCGGGTGATGCTGGCCGTCGAGGTGGTGTTCGCCGGCGTGGGAGGCGTACCGACCTTCGTCTTCGACGAGGTGGACGCCGGCGTCGGCGGTCGGGCCGCAGTGGAGATCGGCCGCCGCCTGGCGATGCTGGCCCGCACCTCCCAGGTCATCGTGGTGACGCACCTTCCGCAGGTGGCAGCATTCGCGGACCGGCACTATGTCGTACGCAAAGCCAGCGACGGATCGGTCACCCGCAGCGGACTCACCGACCTCGACGCATCGGGTCGGGTCGAGGAGCTGGCCAGGATGTTGGCAGGCCTGGACGACTCCGCAAGCGCCCGCGCCCATGCCGAAGAACTTCTCGCCTCGGCGGCGGCCGATCGGGCGGCGGCCGCCTCGAACTGAGGCGGGTGTCCCGGTGTGTCCCTGAGCGAGGTGGAACTGCGGGTGGACCTGCCGGTGGTGGCTGCGGTGATGTAGTTCGGCACCGAGCTGCCGACTCCTGGTTGGCCAACCTATACGGCTGGGTGGCCAACCGGTACGCGAGGGAGTCCACAGAAGATGAGACTTTGCGTAGTAATGCTGACACATAGAGCGATCGAGTGGCAGCATCTCGACGCCATGAGACTCCCCACTTTGCGTCGCACTCGACCTGCTCGACTCCCTGGTGTCAGTGGCCCAGCCAGGCTCGACAGTCGCGTCGACCAGCTCCTGAAACGGCTCAGGCCCGGCGACGTCGCCGTGCTCCGTCATGTCGACCTCGACCGGGTGGCCGCTGAGGCCATGGTCGCCGCTGGTGTAGCCGCGGTGGTCAACGCTGCCCCGTCGATCAGCGGTCGCTATCCCAACCTCGGCCCCGGTGTCCTCGTCGCGGCCGGGATTCCACTCGTCGACGGCGCCGGCATGGGCGTGTTCGGCCGGGTCTCCGACGGGGACATGGTGCGCCTGGACGGTCCGGCACTGTTCCACGGCGACCTGCAGGTCGCGTTCGGCGTCGAGCAGACCGCCAACTCGATCGAGAAGGCGACCGCCGCCGCACGGGCTGGTCTGGTCGCCCAGCTCGAGGCGTTCACCGCGGACACGATCGAACACCTTCGGCGAAACCACGACCTGCTGCTCGAGAGCGTCGGGGTCCCCGACATCGACACCCGGCTGGCGGGCAGGCATGTCCTCATCGCCGTCCGGGGTGCTGAGATCAGCGAGGACCTCGCCAGCCTGCGGGCGTACATCCGCGAGTACCGGCCGGTCCTCATCGGCGTGGACGGTGGCGCGGACTCGCTGCTGGCGGCAGGGCACACGCCCGACATCATCGTCGGTGACATGGAGTTGGTACCCGACGGTGCTCTGCGGTGCGGGGCTGAGCTCGTGGTGCAGGGCGACCGTGACGGAAGCACCGCTGGTACCGACCGGCTGGAACGCATCGGCCTGGACTCGCGCGCATTCGACGCCCCTGGAGCGAGCGAGGACCTCGCGGTGTTGCTGGCCGACGCCAAGGGCGCCCGCCTCATCGTCGTCGCTGGCACGAGTGCGTCACTGCTCGACCTGCTCGATCGCGGTCGTTCGGGTGCGCCCAGCACTTTGCTCACCAGACTTCGGGCCGGCGCGAAACTCGTCGACGCCAAGGCCGCCGGCGAGCTGTGTCAGAGCCGCATCCAGACCTGGCACATCGTCCTTCTCGTGATCGCCGGTTTGCTCGCCCTGCTGGTGGCGTTGGCGGCGACACCCGTGGCCCAGGACTGGCTCGCGTCCGGCTGGGCATGGTCGACCGCAGGCTGGGAACGGATGCGCGGGTGATCGACTTCCGCTATTTCCTGGTGTCGATGACCGGGGTGTTTCTCGCCCTCGCGGTCGGAATCGCCCTGGGTGCGGGACCGTTTCGGGGGGACCTTGACCAGGAGTTGCGTTCGGACCTGCGGCAGGTGGGCCGCGAGAAGGACGACCTCCGCGGGAGGATCAGCCAGCTCCAACATGTCGACAGGTACCGCGACACCTTCGCCAAGGACCTGGCCCCGAACCTGGTGCGCGGGCAGCTCACCGGGCAGGACGTCGTGCTCGTCGCGTTGCCGGGCGCGGACACCGCGGTGGTGAAAGACGTCGAGGGCATCGTGGCCGCGGCCGGTGGTGGGGTGACCGGCACTGTGCAGGTGCGGCCGAAGTGGGCGGATCCGAGCGAGCAACAGTTCCTCGAGGACCTCGCGGGCCGCCTTGCCACCGGTCGGGTGGCGCCGGCGACCGCCGCCGGTTCGGCGTACGAACAGGCAGGCAGTGTGCTCGCACGGGCCCTGGTCACCGACGACGACGGAGCCCCCGGCCGCGGAGATGCCGCCACTGCGACGGTCGTAGGTGCGTTCGGGGAGGGTGGGCTCGTCGATGCCCCGGCGAGCCTGGCGCGGGCGAGCTTCGCCGTCGTCGTCGCCCCGCCAGCGACCGCCGGGGCCGGCCCGAGGGTGCGCGACGCCGCGGTGAACGAGGCGGCATCGGCCGATACGCCGGCGAATGCGGCTTGGGTCGCGCTGGCCCGCTCGCTCGACGATGCCGGTCAGGGAGTGGTGATGGCCGGTGAGACGTCGGCCGCCGAAGGCGAGCAGGGCGTGCTTGCCAGCCTTCGCGAGGACAGCCGCGCCAGTGCTGATGTGTCGTCGGTCGATGTGGCCGATCTGCCGAGCGGCCAGGTCGCGATCGTGTGGGCGCTGGTCGAGCAACGGCGGGGCGGTGCCGGCCACTACGGAGCGGTCGGAACGACCGACGGCGCGCTCCCGAAGGCGCCCGAGGGCCCTGGTGCCTGAGCTGGCCAGGAGCGCCGTTACCCCAGCTCGTGGCCGGTAGGACGGTCGTTGTCGGCCTTCCGGAGAGCTCGCCCGACTTCCGGCGTTCGCCGCAAACACCCACAATGTCGGTGTTCGGCGGCTGACCAGCTCCATTGCTTCGTCGTGCTTCGGGATAGGAACCGTCCGGGAGGCCCGCATGGATGTTCGCCGTTTCGCCCCGATCCGCCGGTCCCGTGCCCTCGCGCGGCTGGGTCTCGGCATGGTGTCTGCCCTCGTCCTGCTCGTCGCGTTCGCCGTCCCTGCCGGGGCGGTGCCGCAGGAGGTGCGCCTCGGGGTGCTCGCCAGCTGGACCCAACCGACGGCGGACAGCCGCCTGAGCTGGTCGGTGGCGAACGCCGATCAGGGCGCCTGGGTCGAGTACGCCTTCGACTGGTCGACCGACCTGTGCACGTTCAGCCCGGACAACCCGTTCGGTTTCGGCTTCGAGTCGTCGTGTGCTCGCCATGACTTCGGCTACCGCAACTTCCGGCTCGAGGGGATCTTCGCCGAGAACAAGGACCGGGTGGACGAGGCGTTCTATGCCGATATGTCTGCGGTCTGCGCGGGCGAGTCATGGTGGGCACAGCCTGCCTGTTACAGCCTGGCATGGACCTACTACCAGGCGGTACGGGAGTTCGGTTCCCTCGACGCGGTGAAGCAGAGTGACCTCGACCGGGCGCGGGCGATGCTCGCCAAGGGCCGGGCGATGGCGGCGGCCGCGGGGTAAGCACGGCGGCGAGCGGGCCCATACGGTCTTACTGTGGGCTCGATGTGGTAGCCGCCCGGCGTGGTGTGTCGCCTCCTGGACGGTCGTTGATAGGCTGAAAGCCCGTGGAGCTAGTCGGATTCCGCCCGGGTCTCCGGCTCGATCAGACCACGGGGAGTTTGCTTTGGCAGCCTCATCGCCGACCAGGCACGTGTTCGTCACCGGAGGCGTCGCCTCCTCCCTCGGCAAGGGCCTCACCGCTTCGAGCCTGGGCAACCTGCTCAAGGCTCGCGGTCTGCGGGTGACGATGCAGAAGCTCGACCCCTACCTCAACGTCGACCCCGGAACGATGAACCCGTTCCAGCACGGGGAGGTCTTCGTCACCGGTGACGGTGCCGAGACCGATCTCGACATCGGCCACTACGAACGTTTCCTCGACGTCGACCTCGGTCGCAGCGCCAATGTCACGACCGGACAGGTCTACTCGAGCGTCATCGCGAAGGAACGTCGCGGCGACTACCTCGGCGACACCGTGCAGGTGATCCCGCACATCACCAACGAGATCAAGGCCCGGATCCGCGCGATGGCGGGCCCTGACGTCGACGTGGTGATCACCGAGATCGGTGGCACGGTCGGTGACATCGAGTCGTTGCCCTTCCTCGAAGCGGCTCGCCAGGTACGTCATGACGTCGGCCGCGACAACGTCTTCTTCCTGCACGTCTCTCTCGTTCCCTACCTCGGTCCGTCGGGCGAGTTGAAGACCAAGCCGACCCAACACTCTGTCGCCGCACTGCGGAGCATCGGCATCCAGCCAGACGCGATCGTCTGCCGCTGCAATCGTGAGCTCCCGTCGAGCGTGAAGCGCAAGATCTCGCTGATGTGCGACGTCGACGAGGAAGCGGTCATCGAGAATCCGGATGTACCGAGCATCTACGACCTGCCCAAGGTGCTGCACGCCGAAGGCTTGGATGCCTACATGATCCGGCGGCTCAACCTGCCGTTCCGGGACGTGGACTGGACCCGCTGGGACCAGCTGCTGCGCCGGGTCCACCATCCGGCGGACGAGGTGACGGTGGCCCTGGTCGGCAAGTACATCGACCTGCCTGATGCGTACCTCTCGGTCACGGAGGCGCTGCGCGCCGGCGGTTTCCACCACGACACCCGGGTCGAGATCCGTTGGGTGCCCTCCGACGAGTGCACCTCGCAGGAGGGCGCGGCGAAGCATCTTGCGGACGTGGATGCGGTGTGCATTCCTGGTGGGTTCGGTGTGCGGGGCGTGGAGGGCAAGATCGGCGCCATCACCTACGCCAGGGAGCACCACCTGCCGGTCCTCGGCCTCTGCCTGGGCCTGCAGTGCATGGTGGTGGAGTTCGCCCGCAACGTGGCCGGCCTCGACGACGCCAACTCCACCGAGTTCGACGCGAGCTGCTCCCATCCGGTCGTCGCGACCATGGAGGAGCAGCGCGAGATCGTGGCCGGCGCCGGCGATCTCGGCGGCACCATGCGCCTCGGGCTCTATCCGGCCAAGCTCACCGAAGGGACGCTGACCCGGCGGGCCTATTCCGAGCCGTACGTCGAGGAGCGCCACCGCCACCGATACGAGGTCAACAACGCCTACCGCGGGCAGCTCGAGGACGCGGGCATGGTCATCTCGGGAACATCTCCGGACGGCCGGCTGGTGGAGTTCGTCGAGTTGCGTTCGGACCTGCATCCGTACTTCGTGGCGACCCAGGCCCACCCGGAGCTGCGGTCCCGCCCCACCCGCCCGCATCCCTTGTTCGCCGGTCTGATCGAGGCGGCGCTGGTCCGGCAGCGCGAGATGCAGCTCCCGGTCGGCGACGTGCAGGTCGCCTACGCCCCTGACGGCAGGCTGGGGAACCGGGTCGCCGACGTGGATGGCCCAGGCGTGGATGGCCCAGGCGTGGACGAGGCAGGCGTGGAGGGCGCAGGCGTGGACGAGGCAGGCGTGGAGGGCGCAGGCGTGGACGCTGAGCGCGACGCGCGCGAACGCGCCCGGGTCGCCGCGAGCGCCGGGTGGATCCAGGCCGGTGCCCGCCGGTGAGTGACGAGGCGGTTCCGGGCGGAGTGCGGGACGTGCCCGAGCAGTGGCAGGTCGCCTCGTCGACGTACTCCCTGCGTACGCATCGGGTGGTCGATGTACGCCGGGACGACGTCGTGGGCGCCGGACCTGCGGACACCAGCCAACACTTCACCCGCGACGTCGTGGTCCATCCGGGCGCGGTCGGCATCATCGCGCTGGACGACGAGGAGCGGGTGCTGCTCGTCCGGCAGTACCGTCACCCGGTCGGGCACCGCCTCTACGAACCTCCGGCCGGCCTGCTCGACGTCCGCGGTGAGGACTACCTTGCGGCAGCACAGCGGGAGCTGTATGAGGAGGGGCATGTCCGCGCCCGGGACTGGCGGGTGCTGGTCGACGTGTTCACCTCGCCCGGCATGACGACCGAGGCGCTGCGGATGTACCTCGCGCGCGGCCTGGACGATGTGCCGGCGGGGGACCGGTTCAACGGCGTCCATGAAGAAGCCGACATGCCGGTGTCCTGGGCTCCGTTGGCGGAGATCGTCGCCGGCATCATGGCAGGCGACCTGCAAAGCCCGACCCTCGTGATGGGAGCGCTCGCCGCTTGGGCGGCGCGGCAGGGAGCCGGCTACGACGCGCTGCGACCGGCCGATGTCCCATGGCCGGCGCGTGACCAGCTCGCGGCAGCCATCGATCCGTCACTCTGAGGCATGTCGCTCGCCGACTCCTCAGGGACGCCTCACACGTCGACGGTGCCGCCGATGCGCCAGTAGATGCCGTACTCCCGGGCCAGGAACCCTTCGTCGACGAGAGCCCTGCGCAGCTCGGCGTAGTCGTCGTAGACCTGGTGCAGGATCAGGTTGACGCGCGACTCGGGATACCTGACGCCGGGTTCGAACAGTTGGGCCACGTGGTCGAGGAGCTGCCGGCGACGGGCGTACTTCGCCGGCATCGCGTGGATCCGGCCGTCGTGCACGAACGCCCGGAACAGCTTCTGGGTGGGCTGGTCGGCGTCAGCTGGCGGCACCAGCGTGCGCTCGATGGCATCGACATCCACCGCTGTGCGCTCCCTTCACCTACGGCGACGCTGCCCCCGCGAAACAGCTGTCACGTCCCAGTTTGGCAGCGTTCAGTGCGTTCATGCTCGACCTTTTCCGGTCCCCGCCCGACCACGTACCCGTCACGGAGCGGCCCCGCGCTGTGACCGTCCGGGCCCTACTGCGGCCGGCGCAGGTCGACTAGCCTCCGGCCATGGCGGTCCGGTCGTTCGTCGAGCTGCTCTACGAGCAGGCTGCACCCGAGGCGTTCGAGGAGCAGTTGCGGTGCGCCCAGACCGATGGCGCCGGTCCGGAGGAGATGCAGCGACTCCGGCAGGAGCTCGGAATCGCGCTGCGGGTGCGCGCGCAGATGGCTCGCCAGCGCCAGCGCGAGGCGGAGCTCTCCGCGTTGTACGAGACCGCCAACGACCTCACCTCGATCAGGGACGTCGACGCCGTGCTCACCGCCATCGTGCGGCGCGCCAGGCAACTGCTCGGGGCCGACCTCACCTACCTCAGTCTCAACGACCACGACCGCGGCGACTCCTTCATCCGGATGACCGACGGGTCGGTGTCCGCGCGGTTCCAGCAACTGCGTCTGGACCTCGGCACGGGCCTGCTCGGGTTGGTCGCCCAGACCGGGGCGCCGTACTTCACCGACGACTACTTCGCCGACCAGCGGTTCCTCCATCGCGACTACATCGACAGCGCGGTGGCCGAGGAGGGGATCCACGCGATTCTCGGCGTACCCCTGCTGCTCGGCGGGAAGGTCGTCGGTGCGCTCCTCGCCGCCAACCGGAGCGCCCGGCCGTTTCCACCCGGGGAGGTCGTCCTGCTCGGATCGTTCGCCGCGCACGCGGCAATCGCACTCGAGAACGCCCGGCTCTTCGAGGAGACCCAGCAGGCCATCGCCGATCTGGACGCCGCCAACGCGACCGTACGCGCGCATTCGGAGGCGGTCGAGCTCGCCGCCAGCGCCCACGACCGGCTGGCCGACGTGGTGCTGCACGGGGGCGGAGTGGAGGCGGTGGCCTCGGTGCTGGCCGACGTTCTCGGGAGCATCGTCGTGGTCCGTGAGCCTGGCGGCCATCTGATCGCCTGCGCCGGGGACGGAGCGGCTGCTTCCGGCCTCACGGCCGTGTCCGGCAGGGCCGCGCCTCCGGACGGGCCGAGCCGCCCTTCCGCCGCCCGGCAGTCGAACGGTTTGAGCGGAACCTCTACTGCCCACGCTCCGGACACGTTCGCCGCCTCGGTGACCGAAGCCTTGCGGAGCGGTCGCAGCGTCGAGATGCGTCTCCCGGCGACGACGGGTGAGCGGGCCTGGCTGGCGGTCGCCGTCGCGGGCAACGACCACCTCGGCACGCTCGTCGTCGGGCGCACGCTCGATCTCGGCGAGGCCGACCGCCGGATCCTGGAACGCGGCGCCCTCGTCACGGCCCTCCTCCTGCTGTTCCAGCGTTCTATGGCGGAGGCCGAGGACCGGGTCCGTGGCGAGCTTCTGGATGACGTCCTCTCCGACCCACACCGCGACCCGGCGACCCTCCGCGAGCGGGCGCGGAGGCACCACACGGATCTCGAGGCGCCACACGTCGTGCTGGTGGTGGCTGCCGACGCGGTCGAACGCCATCGGGTGGTCGCGGCGGCGTCCCGGCTCGCGGCGGGCAAGGGCGGCCTCGGCGGGGTGTACGACGGGGCAGTGGTCCTCGCGCTGCCCGGCGAGCAACCGGCCGGCATGGCTCGAATCGTCCGGGACCGGCTGTCCGACGTTCTCGAGACGACGGTGACCGTGGGCGCGGCTGGCCCATGCAAGGGCCCGGAGGGGATTGCCCGCTCTCACCGGGATGCTCACCGGTGTCTCGCCGCCCTCCTCGCGCTGGGCCGGCGAGGGGACGCGACGGATGTGGCGGGGCTGGGCTTCGCACGGCTGCTGTTCGGCGGCGGGCCGGCGGAGATCGAGGACTTCCTGACGGCGACGATCAAGCCACTGCTCGACTACGACGCCGACCGCGGAACCGAGCTCGCCGGGACCCTGGAGGCGTGGTTCGCCGCGGGTGGCAGCCCGGCGAGAGCTGCCGAGGCCCTGCACGTCCACACCAATACCGTCACCCAGCGGCTGGAGCGGGTCGCGGCACTGATCGGCCGGGACTGGCGTACGCCCGAACGCGCTCTCGACGTCCAGCTCGCCCTCAGGCTGTGGCGGTTGCGCTCGGTCACTTTCGGGAGATAGCGGGCCACCACATGGGTGGGGCCATGATGTGTGGCCCGGACACATCGCCTCCGCAGGGTCGCCGCGCCTACCTTCTGCTCATTCATCACCGAACGAGAGTGAGGTCATGAATGAGCAGAGCACCTTGGGCATGGGCCGACGAAGGAGCCCCGTGATCGATCTGTCCGGCCGGACCGCAGCCGTGACCGGTGCCGCCAGCGGGATCGGCCGGGCCTGCGCGGTCCGGCTCGCCGCCGCGGGCGCCCGGATCGTCGTCATCGACCGGGACGCGGACGGAGCGGAAGCCGTGGCTGGGGAGCTCGGCGGAACCGCCCTCGCCCTGGACCTCGCCGAACCAGCAGCCTTCGACGACCTGACGCTGGAGGCGGACATCCTCGTCAACAGTGCCGGCCTGCAGCACATCGCGCCGGTCGAAAAGTTTCCGCCCGAGCGGTTCGCGCTGCTCCTGCGGGTGCTGCTCGAGGCGCCGTTCCGGCTGGCACAGAACCTCCTTCCCGGCATGTACGCACGAGGCGGGGGGCGGCTCGTCCACATCTCGTCGGTCCATGGTCACCGGGCCTCGGCGTACAAGTCGGCCTACGTCGCGGCAAAACACGGGCTCGAAGGCCTGTCGAAGGTCCTCGCCCTCGAAGGCGCCGGACGCGGCGTCACCTCCAACACGGTGTGTCCCGGGTATGTGCGTACGCCGCTCGTCGAAGGGCAGCTGGCGGCACAGGCCGAGACGCACGGCATCACCGAGGCAGAGGTGGTCGACGGCGTCCTGCTGGCCCGTACACCGGTCAAGCGACTCATCGAGCCCGCCGAAGTAGCTGGCACGGTCGCCTACCTGTGCGGCCCTGACACGGCATCGATCACGGGATCGTCCTTTCACCTCGACGGTGGCTGGACGGCCAGCTGAACCTGCATTTCCGCATCACCTCATCCTGACCCGACTGCTGTCCAGGAAAGGAACCGTCGATTTCCACCCAGGCGAGCACCACCGCGCCCCGCAGCAGCTTCGCCAAGGTCGTCATGGCGAGCCTCGTCGGCACGACCATCGAGTGGTACGACTTCTTCCTCTACGGTTCGGCCGCCGCCCTGGTCTTCAACACGCTGTTCTTCCCCGAGCAGGACCCGACCGTCGGCACGATGCTGGCGTTCGTCACCTACGCGCTCGGCTTCGTGGCCCGGCCGATCGGTGGGATCGTCTTCGGTCACTTCGGCGACAAGCTGGGCCGGAAGAAGATGCTGGTCGTGAGCCTGCTCCTGATGGGTGGGGCGACCTTCGCCATCGGCCTGTTGCCGACGTACGCCACGATCGGCGTCGCGGCGCCGCTCCTGCTGTTGTTGTGCCGGTTGGTCCAGGGGTTCGCGGTCGGCGGCGAGTGGGGCGGTGCGGTGCTCATGGTCGCCGAGCACGGATCGGCGGAGCGCCGCGGCTTCTGGTCGAGCTGGCCGCAGGCCGGGGTTCCGGCGGGAAACCTGCTCTCGGTTCTGGTGCTGTTCATCCTCGCCTCGACCACCTCCGACGAGGCGTTCACGACGTGGGGTTGGCGGGTGCCGTTCCTGCTGAGCGCGATCCTCGTCGTCGTCGGGTTGTGGATCCGGCTGCGCCTCACCGAATCGCCACTGTTCACGCAGGCGCAGGCGGAGTTCGAGGCGCGCAAGGTGCAGCGGCGGGCACCGGCGCTCGACGTCGTACGGAAGTACCCGCGCGAGGTGCTCCAGGCGATGGGGGCGCGGTTCGCCGAGAACGTCTGCTACTACATCTTCACGGCGTTCGTCCTGGCCTATGTCACCGAGAGCGTGGGCCTCGACCGGCAGGTGGCCCTCAACGCCGTCCTGGTCGCGTCGGCGGTGCACTTCATCGTCATCCCGCTCTTCGGAGCGTTGTCGGACAGGGTTGGACGCAAGCCGCTCTACCTGGCCGGAGCCGCCGGTGTCGGAGTGTGGGGTTTCGCCTTCTTTCCGCTGATCGACACCAGGTCGCAGGCCGCGATCACCCTCGCGATCACGGTCGGTCTCGTCCTGCACGCCGCGATGTACGGACCGCAGGCGGCGTTCTTCTCCGAGCTCTTCGGCACCAGCGTCCGCTACAGCGGTGCGTCGATCGGTTACCAGCTGGCCTCGGTGGTGGCGGGTTCACTTGCGCCCATCATCGCGTTGGCGTTGCTCGCGAGGTTCGGCTCCAGCATTCCGGTCTCGGTGTACCTGCTGGGGGCGGGCGCCCTGACGGTGGTCGCCGTGCTGCTCACCAGGGAGACGCGGGGGACCGGTCTCGCCGAGGACCGCGTGCTCGCCGGCGTCACCGAGGCCCCGGCGGCGGCGGACTCCGCACCCGCGGACGGCCGCTGAGCCCTCCGGGCACGGAGGGGCGCCGCGCGATATCCGTTCGTACGACGTGGGCGTGGGCGGGCATCCTGGTGCGATGACGACGGATGTTCGCCTGCGACCGCTCTCCTACGACGATTGGCCGGCCGTTCACGCGTGGGCGAGTCTGCCGGAGGCGTGCCGCTACCAGACGTGGGGACCGAGCACGGAGGAGGAGACAGAGGCCTTCGTCAAGGCCGCTGTCCAGGCGTGGGAGCAGAGTCCACAGGTGCGGTACCTCCACGCGGTCGAGGTGGACGGGGTGGTGGTCGGCAACGGTGAGCTCAAGATCCTCGACCGTACGCACCGACAGGGCGAGATCTCCTACATCGTGCACCCACGGCTGTGGGGTCGCGGGGTGGGCACGGCGGCCGGGCGTGAGCTGTTGCGCATCGGTTTCGAGGAACTGGACCTTCACCGCATCGTCGGCACCTGCGATCCGCGCAACCTCGGCTCTGCGGCCGTGCTCCGCAAGCTGGGGATGACCTATGAGGGGCACCTCCGGCACACCCAGCTCATCCGTGACGGCTGGCGGGACTCCCTGGCGTTCAGCATCCTCGACGACGAATGGCGTCTCGCTCGCGACGTGGAATGATCACGGATGCGTGGTCATTCCCCTAAGGCTCGAGCGACTAGATGTCGCGGAACGTCTCGATCTGGGCGCCGAGTTGGTTCAGGCGTTCGGCCAGATCTTCGTAACCGCGGTTGATGACGTAGATGTTGCGCAGCACCGACGTCCCCTTCGCCGCCAGCATCGCGAGCAGGATGCAGACCGCGGGTCGCAACGCCGGCGGACAGATCACCTCTGCCCCTGACCAGTGGGTCGGACCGTCGACGTAGATGCGGTGCGGGTCCGCCAGCCGGACCTTGCCGCCGAGCTTGTTCAGCTCGGTCAGGTGGATGGCCCGGTTCTCGTAGACCCAGTCATGGATCAGTGTCGTCCCGTGGGCCGACGCCGCGATGACCGCGAAGAACGGCAGGTTGTCGATGTTCAGCCCCGGGAACGGCATCGGGTGGATCTTGTCGATCGGCGCGTGCAGCCGCGCCGGCGAGACGGTCAGGTCGACCAGCCGGGTGTGACCGTTGACGGCTGGGTACTCCTCGTTTCGCCGACACGCCAGCCCCATCTCCTCCAGCAGCGCCAACTCGATCTCGAGGAACTCGATCGGCGCCCTACGGATCGTGATGGTCGACGACGTGACGATGGCGGCCGCGATGAGGCTCATCGCCTCGATCGGATCCTCCGAGGGGGCGTAGTCGACGTCGCGGTCGATGACGGGTACGCCGTGGACGGTGAGGGTCGTACTCCCGATCCCGTCGATGCGTACGCCCAACTCCGTCAGGAAGAAGCACAGGTCCTGCACCATGTAGTTCGGGCTCGCGTTGCGGATGACGGTGACCCCATCGCGACGGCTGGCTGCCATCAGAGCGTTCTCGGTCGCCATGTCGCCCCGCTCGGTCAGGACGATCGGGCGGGTGGGTGCGACCGAGCGGTCCACCTCGGCGTGGTAGTAACCGCCCGTCGCCTTGACCTCGAGGCCGAGTTGACGCAGCGCGACCATGTGCGGTTCGACGGTACGCGTGCCGAGGTCACACCCGCCCGCGTGCGGGATCTTGAACCGGTCCTCCAGGTGCATGAGCGGGCCGAGGAAGTTGAGCACCGTCCGGGTACGGCGGGCGGCCTCGACGTCCATGCTGTCGAGGTCGAGCTTCGCGGGCGGCACGATCTCGAGGTCGTTCTGCGGGTTGAGCCACCGGGTGCGCACTCCGATGCTGGTCAGCACCTCGAGGATCCGGTTGACCTCCTCGATGCGCGCGACCTTGCGCAGGGTGGTCCGCCCCTTGTTGAGCAGCGACGCACAGAGCAGCGCGATGCCGGCGTTCTTGCTGGTCTTGACATCGATACTGCCCGACAGTTCGCGCCCGCCGACGACCCGCAGGTGCATCGGGCCCGACGTGCCGAGCGAGACGATCTCCGAGTCGAGAGCCTCACCGATGCGGGCGAGCATGTCGAGACTGAGGTTCTGGTGGCCGTGCTCGATCCGGTTGATCGCGCTCTGGCTGGTGCCGAGCGTGTCGGCCAGCCGGGCCTGGGTCCAGCCTCGGTGCTGGCGCGAGTCGCGGATCAGGCTGCCGATCCGGCGCAGGTAGTCTTCGCTCATGGCCGAGGACCATATCTCATATCTGAGGTACGACAGACGTCTAAGCTGCAGAATCTCCAGGGAGCTCGCGAACGTCTTCTCCAGATATTGCATTTCATGATGTCGGCTGGGCCGCTCGGTCGAAGCGCGCGTTCATGCGTTGGTCCTACCCGACCGTCGCCATGACCACTCGTTGTGGAGCGCGCTCAGGTCAGGGCGTCGAGTGCATGGTCCACGTCGGCGGTGGTGGAGTAGACGTGGCACGACACCCGGACCCGGCCGTCGCGAACGGCTGCCCTGATCCCCGCCCTGGCGAGCTTGTCCTCGGCACCGGGAATGTCCGCCGACACGATCGCGGAGTCTGCCGGCGCCAGGCCGAGCCCGGCTCGGAACCGGTTGGCGAGCGCGACATTGTGGGCGTTCACCTGCTCGATCCCGATCTGGAGCAGGAGTGCGAGCGCCGGAGCGGCGCCGACAAAGCTGAACCAGGCCGGCGACACGTCGAAACGCCGGGCGTCGCCCGCCAGCCGAAGCGGCGGGCCGTAGTACGAGTCATGCGGATCAGCGCCGGCGTACCACCCTGCCTGCAGGGGGGTGAAGCGGTCACGTACGGCGGGGGAGAAGTAGCCGAACGCCGCACCCCGAGGCGCCATCAGCCACTTGTACGCCGCGGCCACGACGACATCGGCACGCGACCAGCGCCATGGCAGCCAGCCGGCAGCCTGACTCGCGTCGACGACCACCAGCGCGCCGACCGAGCGGGCTGCCTCCACCACGGCCTCGAGGTCTGCGACCTCGCCCGTCGCCGACTGCACGGCGCTGAACGCCACGACCGTCGTACGCCCCGAACCGCCGCCGGCGCCAGCAGTCACGGCGTCGGCCAGGCGGGCGGTGGGCACCGTGACGACCTCGACGCCACGCTCGGCCTGGACCAGCCATGGAAAGAGGTTGGAGGTGAACTCGATCTCGGGGACGACAACCCGCGAGTCGGCGGGCAGGCTCGCCGCGACGGGTGCGAGAAGCCCCGACGCCGTGCTGCCGACGGCGATGTCGCCCACGTCCGCCCCGGTCAGGCGCGCGAAGGCCGCCCGGGACGCCTGCGTGGACTCGTCCCAGTGCTCCCAACTCGTCCGGCCGTGCCGCCACTCGTCCAGTGCGGACTGGAGTGCGTTCCACGCCGGGCGTGGGGGCAGTCCGTAGCTCGCGGTGTTCAGCCACCCGGGAGTGGCGTCCCACAGGGTCTGTGCCTCGGTCACGTCCATCGGCAGCAACCCTGCCAGACACGTCTGGCGATCATGAAGGTCCGCCGATGCACTGAGGCCGGGGAATCTTCCAGGATGGCCTGGCGCGGTGCGCGCATGTCGCCCAAAAGGTCGCGATATCCGGATTACACTCGCCCCGCCCAGACCTGAGGTCGCACGACCGAGCGACGATGGAAGGGTGGGTCGGCAACGACGCCGTCCCCAGCAGTGGTGAGGCCTCCCCGCTACCGCGGGCCCTTCACCACACAGTCAGGAAGGCGCTGAGCAACCGTGAAAATCGGGGTTCCCAAGGAAGTCAAGTGTCATGAGTACCGCGTCGCCCTCACCCCGGCGGGGGCGCACGAACTGACCCGGCACGGCCACGACGTGGTGGTCGAGCGTTCCGCTGGCGAAGGCTCGGCGATTCCCGACGCGGAGTTCGTCCGCGCCGGTGCGCGGATCGTGCCCACCGCCGACGACGTGTGGGCCGAGGGTGAGCTCCTGCTGAAGGTCAAGGAGCCCGTCGCCGAGGAGTACGACCGGCTGTCGAAGGGGCAGGTCCTCTTCACCTACCTTCACCTGGCCGCGTCGCGGGCCTGCACCGATGCGCTCCTCGACTCGGGCGTGACGGGTATCGCTTACGAAACGGTCCAGCTGGCCGACGGTTCACTCCCGCTGCTCGCGCCGATGAGCGAGGTCGCGGGCCGGCTCGCCCCCCAGGTCGGTGCGTACCACCTCATGCGTCAGGGCGGCGGCAGGGGCATCCTCATGGGCGGTGTCTCCGGTGTCTACGCCGCGAAGGTGGTGGTCATCGGCGCCGGTGTCTCCGGCCTCAACGCCGCCGCGATCGCCCTCGGCATGCAGGCGGAGGTACTGCTGCTGGACAAGAACGTCGAACGGCTCCGCCAGGCCGACCGCATCTACCGGGGCCACCTGCAGACCGTCGCCTCCAATGCGTACGAAGTGGAGCGCGCGGTCCTCGACGCCGACCTCGTGATCGGCGCCGTCCTCGTGCCCGGTGCGAAGGCGCCGACACTGGTGACCAACGACCAGGTGGCGCGGATGAAGCCCGGCAGCGTCCTTGTCGACATCTCGATCGACCAGGGCGGCTGTTTCGAGGACTCCCGGCCGACGACCCACGACGAGCCGACCTACCGTGTCCACGACTCGGTGTTCTACTGCGTCGCCAACATGCCGGGGGCGGTGCCGCACACGTCGACCTACGCGCTCACCAACGTCACGCTGCCGTATGTTCTCGAACTCGCCGACCGCGGGTGGCGCGACGCCTGCCGCGCCGACCACGCACTCGGGCTCGGCGTCAACACCCACGAGGGCCATCTGGTCAACGCCGCCGTCGCCGAGGCACACAGGCTGCCGCACGCCGCGCTTGACGAGGTGATGGCCTGAACGTCACACACCTGAGCGACACACACCCGAGCAGGGCCCGGCAGGACGGCCGCCGCCTGCGCCACAATCAGAGGGTGGCGCAGGCGGCGGAGTCGAGCGTGCTGGGCAGGTCGCTGAATGGCTACCTCGACCACCTCGCGGTCGAACGCGGGCTCGCGGAGAACACCCTGTCGTCCTACCGTCGCGACCTCCGCAGATACGCCGAGTTCCTGGCGGTCCGCGGCCTCGACCGGGCCGACCAGATCGGTGAAGCCGACGTGACCGCGTTCCTGGTCCGCCTTCGCGAGGGGGACGCCGAACATCCGCCGCTCGGGGCCAGTTCCGCGGCCCGGACCGTGGTCGCCGTCCGGGGCTACCACAGGTTCGCCCACCGGGAGGGCTGGACACCGTCGGACCCTGCCCGCGACGTACGTCCGCCCGCGCCACCACGACGGCTGCCAAAGGCGCTGCCGGTCTCCGACGTCGGACGCCTCCTCGACGCCGCGGGCATCGGTGACACTCCGCTCGCGCTGCGCGACCGGGCCCTGCTCGAACTGCTCTACGGCACAGGCGCGCGCATCTCCGAGGCCGTCGGGCTCGACGTCGACGACCTCGACCTGGCCGTCGGCGAAGTCCTGTTGCGTGGCAAGGGAGGTAAGGAGCGCGTGGTGCCGGTCGGTTCGTACGCCAGTGAGGCGGTGTCCGCCTACCAGGTGCGCGCACGCCCGGCGCTCGCGACCGCGGGACGCGGGACCCCGGCGCTCTTCCTCAACGCCCGCGGCGGACGGCTGTCCCGCCAGAGTGCCTGGACCGTGCTCCGCCACGCGGCTGAACGCGCCAAGGTGACCGCGGAAGTCTCGCCGCACACGCTTCGCCATTCGTTCGCCACGCATCTGCTCGACGGTGGGGCGGACGTGCGTGTCGTGCAGGAACTCCTCGGGCACGCGTCGGTGACGACGACCCAGGTCTATACGCTCGTCACGGTGGACAAGCTGCGCGAGGTCTATGCCGCGACACACCCCCGTGCGCAGGCCTAAAGCCCGCCCTCCGGCACGATCAAGGGCTACCGTCTTAGAGAGCACGGCGTGTGTGCCGCACGGCTCGGACCATCGGGGCGGACGGCTCGCCTGCCTGGCTCACCACCGCGCCCTCGGGCATGAAGACGCGGAGTGCCCCGAGCGGGCACCCGCTAGAGTCACCGGACCGCGAGTGGCCACACCGGCGGTGCTGGCCAGATGGGGCAGGAGGTTACGCGAGCCGTGAACGACTCGATGAACGGTCCCGGAGCCGAGTCTGCCCAACTCTCTCGAGACGTGCAGAGCGACGGCCTGGAAGAAGCGCCCCGCCCTCGGATCAAGTTCCCCAAGCCGCCGCCGCTGGAGTCACACGGCCCGGCCAAGGTGATCGCGATCGTCAACCAGAAGGGCGGCGTCGGCAAGACCACCACAGCAATCAACCTCGGTGCGTCCCTCGCGGAGTTGGGCCGTCGGGTGCTGCTCGTCGACTTCGACCCTCAGGCGTCGCTCACGATCGGTCTCGGTGTCGACCCGCTCGGTCTCGACGCGTCGACCTACGACCTGGTCATCGACCACGAGATCAGTGCGCCGGACGTACGCCTGAAGACGAGCATCGACGGCATGGACTTGCTGCCGTCGGACATCTCCCTGTCCGGGGCGGAGATCCAGCTCGTCACCGAGGTCGCGCGGGAGACCACGCTGATGCGTGAGCTCGACCCGATGCGCCCGGAGTACGACTTCATCCTCATCGACTGCCAACCGTCACTGGGGTTGTTGACGGTCAACGCGCTCACCGCCTCCGACGGCGTCATCATCCCGCTGGAGTGTGAGTACTTCGCCCTGCGTGGGCTGGGATTCCTCGTCGACAAGACTATTCGTACCGTCCAGCAGCGGATCAACCCGAAACTGAAGATCGAGGGCATCCTCGCGACGATGTTCGACATGCGTACGCTCCATGCGCGCGAGATCCTCGAGGAGGTCGTCGAACGGTTCGGCGAGACGGTCTTCCACACCATCATCTCCCGCACTGTGCGCTTCCCCGAGACCAACAAGCTCGGCGAGCCGATCACCACCTACGCTCCGAGCAGCATGGCCGCGGAGGCCTACCGCCAGCTTGCGCGGGAACTCCTCACCCGGCTGTGACGGCGACGACTGAGGTGACCGACTCCGATACCGGAGGCGCGGCGGGGGATCCCGAGTTCGTCCGTGCCGAGCGACGCGCGCAGAGCTTCACCGTGCGCCTGGACAACTTCGAAGGTCCCTTCGACCTGCTGCTCGGCCTGATCTCCAAGCACAAGCTCGACGTCACCGAGATTGCGCTCTCCGTCGTGACCGACGAGTTCATCGGCTACATCCGGGCGATGGGGCCGCAGTGGGACCTCGACCAGACGACGGAGTTCCTGCTCGTCGCGTCGACACTGCTCGACCTCAAGGCCGCGCGGCTGCTGCCACAGGGTGAGGTCGAGGACGAGGAGGACCTCGCGTTGCTGGAGGCGCGGGACCTGCTCTTCGCCCGGCTGCTGCAGTACCGGGCGTACAAACAGGTCGCGGGCATCATGGCTACCCGGATGGCAGCGGAGGCGCGGAGGTTCCCACGGGCGGTGGGGTTGGAGGACCGCTTCGGTCAGCTGCTGCCCGAAGTGCTCATCGGGCTCGGCGTCGAGGAGTTCGCGAGACTCGCCGCCAACGCGCTACGTCCTCGGGCCGAACCGGTGCTCTCGCTCGCGCACATCCATGCGCCGCGGGTCAGTGTGCGGGAACAGGCCACGGTGATGATCGAGCGGTTACGCCGGACGCGGTCGACGACGTTCCGGGCGTTGACGGCGGACTCGCCCAACCTCGTCACGACCATCGCGCGGTTCCTGGCTCTGCTGGAGCTCTTCCGCGAAGGTGCGGTGGCGTTCGAGCAGGCGGAGGCGCTGGCCGAGCTGACCGTACGGTGGTCGGGGAGCGATGAGGGTGACATCGCGGTCGGGGACGAGTTCGACGAAGGCGACCAGGCCGGGCTCCGGCCCGTCCAGGACACGGGACAAGCTCCGGCCGAGTCAGCCGAGGAAGCGCCTGGCGACGAGGCGGTCGAAGCGGAACCTGCGCGGGAGCCGGTCGCGGAGGGAGCTGCCGGGGAGGGAGCTGCCGGGGAGGGCCCTACAGAGCGGCAGCCGACCGGGGAGCATGCTGGTCAGGAGCAGGATGAGCGGGAGTCAGGGGAGTGACGGTGACGAGCGAGTACGAGGGGGACGTGTCAGAGGAAGCTCGCGATCCGGGACGAGATGACCCCCACTCGGTCGAGCACGAACCGTCGCCGACCGAACCACACCCTGTGGGCGAGCAGTCAGTCGGCAGGGAGCCGCTGGACCAGGAGCCCGTGGACCAGGAGCATGGTGGACCCGCCGACGAGACGCTGGATGTCAGTGTCCCTGGTGACCTGTACGGACCGATCGAGGCGATCCTGCTGATCGTCGATGAGCCGCTGCCGGCGGTCACGCTGGCGCAGGTGCTCTCCCGCCCTCGCCCCGAGATCGAGGAGGCGCTGCGTGCCCTCTCCGACTCCTACACCAAGGAGGGACGCGGGTTCGACCTCCGCGAGGTGGCGGGTGGGTGGCGTCTCTACACCCGCGAGGAGTACGCCGATGTCGTCGAGCGCTTCGTCCTCGACGGCCAGCAGGCACGACTCACCCAGGCTGCGCTGGAGACCCTGGCGGTGATCGCCTACCGGCAGCCGGTGAGCCGGAGTCGCGTGTCGGCGATCCGTGGCGTCAACTGTGACGGCGTCGTCCGTACCCTGCTGACCCGTGGTCTGATCGAGGGGGCCGGTGCCGACGGAGAGAGCGGGGCGACGCTGTACCGCACCACGTCGTACTTCCTCGAGCGACTCGGGCTCGGTTCGCTCGACGAGCTCCCGAGTCTGGCCCCGTATCTTCCCGACGTCGACGAGATGGACCCCGAGCAGGCGTCTTCCGCGATGGGAGAGTCGCCGCCCTCTCCCACCACCGGCGAATCGGCGCAGGCCGAGCCGGAACTTCCCCTGTCCGAGCAGCCGGAGGCGCCCGACGTCGCCGAGGCGACCGAGCTTCCCCACCAGGCGACCGAGCTTCCCCACCGGACCGAGGATGACTGAGCCGACCGCGACCGAGCGCGAGGGCGCTACCGAGCGCGAGGGTGTACGCCTGCAGAAGGTCCTCGCGCAGGCGGGTGTCGCCAGCCGCCGCGCGGCCGAAGACCTCATCACCGCGGGCCGGGTGAAGGTCAACGATGCCGTGGTGACCACGCTCGGCACCCGGGTCGACCCCGAGCACGACGTCCTGCGAGTGGATGGCGAGCGGGTCGTCGTCGATGTCGGCAAGGTCTATCTCGCACTCAACAAGCCGCGCGGTGTGGTGAGCACGATGAGCGATCCGGAAGGTCGCCGCTGCCTGGGTGACCTGGTTCGAGACCAGAAGGAGCGGCTCTTCCACGTCGGCCGGCTCGACACCGACACCGAGGGCCTGTTGCTGCTGGTCAACGATGGGGAGTTTGCGCACCGGCTGGCTCACCCGTCGCACGGGGTGGAGAAGACCTATCTCGCGGAGGTACCTGGACCTGTGGCGGCCAGGGTGGGTCGCCAGCTGCGCGAGGGCGTCGAGCTCGAGGACGGTGTCGCACGCGCGGACGCGTTCCGGATCGTCCAGCGCGTCGAGGGCCGGGCGATGGTCGAGCTGGTGCTCCACGAGGGGCGTAAGCACATCGTGCGGCGGATGCTCGCCGAGGTGGGGCATCCCGTCCGGCGCTTGGTGCGTACGTCGATCGGACCGGTCAAGCTCGGCGACCTGCGTGCGGGAAGCATGCGGCCCCTCACCTCGCAGGAACTCGCCGTCCTCCTCGACCTGGTGGAGCTGTAGCGCGAGTCAGGAGTCCCGCGTGAGGTCGGGATGCAGGGCGTAGAAGAGGGAGTACGCCCGAGCGTTGCGTCCGGGTTGGCGCGCCTTGAACTCCTCGAGCAGGGCGTTGAGGCGGGTGTCGAACTCGTCGCGTTCCTTCGCGGTCAGGCGCAGGCCGAGTCGGCTCGCCCTGATCTGGTCCGGGCGTTCGGCCAGGGCTCCCTCGACCTCGCTCAGGAAGGCGTCGATCATGGCCTGCAGGCCTCGTGCGGGTCCTGGCAGCTCGCTGACGTCGAGCGTCCACGACTTGCCGGTGGCGAGGTAGGGCACCTCGCGGGCGCCTCGGGTGCCGCGCCGGGCCTCCTGCGCGTCGAGGAAGCCGGTCGCGACGAGGGTGCGCACGTGATGCAGCGTGGTCGCCGGGTTGGCTCCCAGTCGTTCGGCGATCTGCTTGTTGGTGAGTGCCCGGTCGAGGCAGAGGCGCAGGATCCGCAGCCGGATCGCCGAGGCCAGCGCGCGGGCTTCCGCTTCGGTCGCTGGACGTCGCCGGACGGTCATGGCGGTCAGGATAGGACGTAACTGATTGACGAATCCCAATCACTCCGCCACGATCACGTCCATGTCACGAGATCGCTCCCGGCTCGGCCTGTTGCTCGACCGCGACTTCCGCCGGTTGTTCGCCGCGACGACGGTGAGCCAGTTCGGGTACCAGGTCAGCTTCCTGGCGCTCCCGCTCGTGGCGGTGGAGACGTTGGCGGTGAACGAGTTCGAGGTCGGCATCCTGACCGCGCTCACGACCGCGGCGTTCCTGCTCGTCGGACTACCCGCCGGCGCATGGGTCGACCGGATGCGGCGGCGGCGCGTCCTCATCGCCGGCGACGTGGGCCGCGCGATCCTGCTGGCGACGGTTCCCGCGGCGTGGTGGGCGGGCATGCTCACGCTCTGGCAGCTCTACGCCGTCGCGCTCCTGCACGGGATCCTCACTGTCTTCTTCGACGTGGCGTACCAGAGCTATCTGCCGCACCTCGTCGGTCGGGCCAACCTGGTAGAGGGGAACTCGCGGCTCGAGTCCGTCCGGGCTCTCTCCCATGTGGGCGGCCCGGGTGCGGCGGGATCCCTGATCCAGGTGGTCACGGCGCCGGTGGCGTTGCTCGCCGATGCGGTCGCCCTGGCGTTGTCGGCGGTGTTCGTCGTACGCATCACCAAACGTGAAGAGCGACCACGCCGGCCCGACACCCATCTGGTGCGCGACATCGGTGAAGGTCTGCGGTTCGTGCTGGGACACCGGCTGCTCCGGTCGATCGCGGCATGCACGAGTACGGCCAACCTGTGCAGTGCCGCGACGGGTGCGATGGTGATCTTCTTCCTACGCCGGGACCTGGGCCTCGGGGCCGGCGTGATCGGTCTGGTCCTGAGTGTCGCTGGGATCGGAGGGGTGGTGGGTGCCCTCGTCGCGCGACGGTTCGCGGCGTGGGTCGGCCAGGGTCCGGCGATCTGGCTGTCGGTGTGCTGTACGGCGCCGTTCGCACTTCTCCTTCCGCTCGCCGAGCCGGGATGGCGGATCTGGCTCGCGGCGGCGGGTGGCGCCGTCTTCGCGGTGGGTGTCGTGGTCTACAACGTCACCCAGGTGAGCTTCCGCCAGGCCGTCACCCCGGATCATCTTCTCGGCCGGATGAACGCCACCATGCGCTTCCTCGTCTGGGGTACACAACCGATCGGCGGGATCCTCGGTGGCGTACTCGGCAGCGCGGTGGGTGCGCGGACGACACTGGTGATCGGTGCGGTGGGCGGCAGCCTCGCCTTCCTGCCGGCGCTGCTCTCGCCGCTGCGGACGATGCGGGAGCTACCCTCCGGGCCTGAAAACCACCTCGAGGACCCGCTCGAAGTACAGGTCGTCGAGCGGATCGAACGGCGGCGATCCGAGCGGTCGTGACGAGGGTCTCGCCCGCGTCGAGCTGGTCGCCCGCCTCGACGCAGCCTCCTCGTGAGAGTTTGACCAGATGAACGCATGTGGTCATTCGTTCATGACTACCGGTCGCCGCTCCACCACGCGATCCGGCGCCCGGCACGCCCGCTGCAATCCCGGCCCAAGGCTCACACGAGGCGTCCTGGCCGATTTCGGCCAGCGCACACACGTTCCGGGAACCGCCCGACGTCGTATCGGGGACGTGACGGCGATCGCGATGCGCATGACCGCCTCCCGCGGCAGCGGCGGTCGGCTGTTGGCGGCCTGGGGGGTGTCCTGCGTACGCTGCTGCCTGCATCGCCGCGCACGCCGTCGCGGTGCAGGAGAGCTCGGTGATGCGGGCCGACGCAGCAGGCCGGCTGGAGCGCCACAGGGCGGTAGGTTCCGGTGGCGGCGCCTGTGAGCAGCCGGTCATCAAGGGTGCGACGGAGGATGTTGTGAACCTGGAGTCGGCGATGGTGGGCACGTCGGTCGGTCGCTACCGACTCGACGAACTGCTCAGCCGCGGGGGCATGGGGGAGGTGTGGCGCGCCTTCGACACGACCCTCGGCCGGCCGGTCGCCGTGAAGCTGCTCCGCGCCGGACTCACCGACGCGGCGGACAAGAAGCGCTTCGTCCGGGAGGCGCGCTCGGCCGCCCAGCTCAGCCACCCCAACGTCGTCGCCATCTTCGACGTCGGCGACTGGCTCGGCTCCTCCTACCTCGTCATGGAGCTGCTCGAAGGCAAGACCCTCGCCGAGGAGCTGGCCGACAACGGGCCCCTTCCGATTGCCGACGTCCGCGACCTCGGCGCGCAGGCCGCCGCCGGCCTGATGGCCGCCCATGCGGCGGGAGTCGTGCACCGCGACGTCAAACCGAGCAACCTGGTACGCACCCGGGAGGGCACGCTCAAGGTCGTCGACTTCGGGATCGCCCGCGTGCTCAACGAGGCATCGACCAGGCTGACCCGGACCGGCACCATCGTGGGGACCGCTGCCTACATCGCACCGGAACAGGCGCGTGGGACCGACGCCGACGCCCGCACCGACCTCTACGCCCTGGGTTGCGTCCTCTACCAGCTGCTCGCCGGTCGCACGCCGTTCGTCGGCGGACCGACCGAGGTGATGTACGCCCACCTCTACACCGAGCCCGAACCGGTTACCCGGCTCCGTCCCGACGTACCTGCCGACCTCGAGGCACTCATCCTCAGCCTGCTCGCCAAGGATCCGGCAAACCGGCCCGCCGACGCCGCGACCGTGCGGACCGCGCTGGCGGGCACGGCGCAGGCTGTGCGAGCAGGTACCCAGGTCGACGCGGAGGCTGCGGCCGCCGCACCCACGATGGTGACGCCCGCCCTGCTGATGCCCGATCCAGCAGCGACGTCCCAACCGTCCACACCACCGGAGGCGTCGGCCGGACCGACGGTGGGTCAACGCGGCACGGTGAGGCCGGCACCGTCGACGTCCGCGTGGGGATCGGACGCCGCGAGCGCGGCAGCGAGCGGTTCCGGCACCGGATCGACGCGACAGTTCCGGATCGACGACCCTCAGCGCCCTCCCGAACGCGGTTCCGGTGGTGGTCCACGTCGGGGCCGGCGGAGACTGCGTACCGCTCTCCTGGTGCTGGCTGTCGCGCTCGCGGTGGCCGCCTTGGCCTGGTCCGTCCAGTACCTGCGTACTCAGGAGGACCCGACCGCGAACGCGCCGGCTCCGAAGACCACGCCGAAGCAGACCGTGCCCTCCAACACTCCGTCGCCCGAGACGCCGGGCACCGCCGAGGACGTTCCCGCCAATCCGGAGTACGGATCGCCGCAGTGGCTCCAGCAGCTCGACTCGACCCTTGCGACGCTGGAAGCCGAGGACCTGATCGAGGAGGACGTCGCGGACGACCTGCGCGACAGCATCGACGACGCCCTCCAGGCATACGCCGAGGGTGACGACAGAGGGGTGGAGCAGGAGTTGTCCCGCCTGAACAAGGATCTGACCAAGGGGTTCCAGGACGGCGACCTTCCGTTCGACGGTCCGCTCACCACGTTGTTCAACCAGGATTTCTCGGGCGACAGCGGTGGAGACGGCGATCGGAGGGGGGACGGCGGCGACGGGAACGACGGCGACTCTGACGAGGGCGATGGCTCTGACGGCGACGGTTCCGGCTACTGAGCGAGCGTGAGTCTGTGAGGGGTGTGGGAACCATGAGCGTGCTGCGATGGGCGGAGCTGACCCGTGAGCGGCTCTCCGAGCTGCTCCCCGAGGCGCTGGTCGTCCTGCCGGTGGGCGCAATCGAGCAACATGGGCGCCATCTCGCCACCGGGACCGATGCGTTGTTGGCCACGACCGCCGCCGAACGCGCGGTGTCACTCGCTGCGGAGTCCGCGCCGCGGAAGCTCGTTCTGGCACCCACACTTGCCTTCGGCGCATCGGACCACCACCTACCATTCGGGGGCACGCTGTCGCTGCGTCCCGAGACGTTGCTCGCGATCTTGCTCGACCTCGCCCGCTCCGTCGCCGAATGTGGTGGGCGGCGGCTCGTCCTCCTCAACGGACACGGCGGCAACCGGGGGATCTGCTCGGCAGCGGCGGCGGCGGCATCCGTGCGTAACCCGGTTGCCGTGGCCTACACCGACTACTGGGACGCCGCCGTCGGTGCCGACCTCGCCGGAGTGGGCGGTGGTGACACACCGCTACCTGGGCACGCGGGTGGCTTCGAGACGTCCCTCGTCCTCGCCGTCGCGCCGGAGTTGGTGGTCGACCGGACTGAGCGGTCGGCGGTCCCGGAGATTCCCCAGGTCACCGGCCTGGAGATCCATCGGCAGGCATCCTGGCACGAGCAGGACGGCTACACCGACCAGCCGGCCCACGCCACCGCCGACCGTGGTGAGGTATGGCTCGACCACCTCGTGTCCGTGCTGGCCGACCGGTTGGTCGATCTAACGAAGGCGCTCTGAGCGTCGGCCGCCACCGTCGGCGGGGCGAGGCCCCGAACGTCGCGGGTGAAGATCTGGCACGGCATCTGCCCGGCTCAGCCCGGGGCTGTCGCGTTCATGGACTCCAGGACTCCGTGAGACGTGTCAGCCGGTCGTGGAGGTACGCGCGCAGGTCCTGCTCAGGTGCGAACGCCCACCACAGGACGGCGCCCTGCCAATGTGTGAGGAGCAGGTCCGCGGCATCTGCCGCCGCGTCGGGAGCCTCGGTGAAGCAGGCACTGAGGACCTCCACCAGGAGCTGCCTCCACCTGGCTCCGCGCTGCCGCAGCTCGGGATCTCGCAGGTCCTCGCGCAACAGGAGGAGTCCCTCAGCGAACTCCTCGATGTCGGTGTCGTAGCGGGCCGACAGTCCGACGAGAAGGTCCACCGCGCCTGCTGGTGTGTTCTCGATCTCCTTGCCCAGCGCGACAGTCCTGGCCTCGAGCTGGTCCCACGCATGGTGAAGCGTCCGACGGCGCAGGTTCACCACTGTGCCGAACCGTTGGACCAGGGTCGCGGCGGACAATCCGCACGAGCTGGCCACGGCCGTGAACGTCAGTCGCTCGACACCGGTACGCCTGGTCACCGCGAGCGCAGAATCGAGGATCTGCGTGTCGGTGAGGGTCTTGGGTCGTGGCACAATTCCAAGTATAAATGAACGTCCGTTTATTAACTCGGAGGGTGTGAACATGACCACGCAGACACTGGGGGGCAAGGTTGCGCTCGTCGCGGGCGGTACGCGCGGAGCCGGCCGCGGGATCGCCGTCGAGCTGGGAGCCGCCGGGGCGACCGTCTACGTGACCGGCCGGACGACGCGAGAGCACCAGTCGGAGTACGCGCGACCGGAGACCATCGAGGAGACCGCCGATCTCGTCTCCAGTGCCGGCGGGACCGGCATCGCCGTACGCGTCGACCACCTCGTACCCGAGCAGGTGCAGCACCTGGTCACGCGCATCCGCTCCGAGCACGGCCGGCTCGACATCGTGGTCAACGACATCTGGGGCGGGGAACATCTGTTCGAGTGGAACACCCCGGTCTGGGAGCACGACCTCGAGAACGGCCTGAGGCTGCTGAGGCTCGGTGTCGACACGCACCTCATCACGGCACACTTCACCTTGCCGCTGCTCATCGAGCGCCCAGGCGGACTTCTCGTCGAGGTGACCGACGGGACCGCCGACTACAACGCGCGGAACTACCGCAATTCCCCGTTCTACGACCTCGCCAAGGTCTCTGTGCAGCGGATGGCGTGGGCGCATGCGAAGGACCTTGCCCCACACGACGCTACCGCGCTCGCTGTCACGCCCGGCTGGCTGCGTTCGGAGAACATGCTCGACCACTTCGGGGTCACCGAGGCGACCTGGCGCGATGCTCTGGAACAGGTGCCGCATTTCGCGATCTCCGAGACCCCGCGCTTCGTCGGGCGCGCCGTCGCCGCAGTCGCCTCGGACCCCGAGCGTGCCCGATGGAACGGACAGTCGGTCTCATCCGGCGGCCTTGCGAAGGTCTACGGATTCACCGACACCGACGGCAGTTGCCCCGACGCCTGGCGCTACCTGGATGAGGTACAGGATGCAGGCAGGCCGGCCGACGTCACGGGCTACCGCTGACGAGACCCGTGCACGTCCACGGGTCGGCGACGACGTGACGTGTCCGGCGTACGGACATCAAGGACTGCTACCAGGCGTGGGTAGTCCATGTGCTGAAGCGGGCCCCGGAATCGGCTGGGCCTCTCACTGCTGTGCGGAGCCGGCCCAGGCGTCAGCGGCGCTGGTAGACGCGTACGTAGTCGACCTCGAAGGCGTTCGGGAAGACGGTGCCCGCGTCCGGTGGCCCGCCGCGGTCGTCGTTGACCCAGACCCCGCTGTTGAGGATGACGTACATCGGCTTGTCGGGAACGAACGAACCCTCGAACACGGCGGTCGGAGCGCCGTCGACGAAGAACACCGCGCGCCCGGGCTCCCACTGCAGGGCGTACGTGTGCCAACCGGTCGTCGGTGCCGGGCTGTAGGTCCACTGACTGTGCCAGTCGACGTCGGGCCACTGGCCGGTGGCGATGCCCTGGTGCAGCCCTTCGTTGCCGCCGAACCACTCCGCGATGTCGAACTCCGGCGGCCAGCTGCGGTCCTGCGGCACCAGCCAGAACGCCGGCCACAGGCCGCGGCCGGCTGGATACTTCGCGCAGATCTCCCAGTGGCCGTACGCCTGGTAGAACAAGTCATGGGAGGACATGAATCCCTCGGAGTAGGCGTACGTGCCGGGCGGGTCGTCGCCCACGACCGGTTCGTCGTTCGCGATCAGGTGGAGGCGACCGTTGCGCAGGACGATGTTCTCGTCGAGGGCGTAACTTCCGTACGAACTGTTGTGGTAGTGCCCGCCGGCCCGGCCCGGAAAGTCCATGACGGTGTTCCACTTGGAGCGGTCGAGCCGCGACGTGGCGAACTCGTCGTGCCACGTCAGCTTCCAGTCCCGCCCAGGGGACGGCGAGCCTGTGCAGGTGCGCGACGACGCGACGTCGGTCGCGGCGTCGGTCGCGGTTTCGGGTGGGGGTGGTGGGACGGCTGAGGCGGCCGGCAGGTGAAGCGTCGCGACGAGCATGCAGAGGCCCGCGACGACCGCAGGTCCCAACCGGGTAAGGCGACTCATGACGGCGACCTCCTGATGGGCCACCCTGAGTGAAACCCGTGCCCGGGTGGCGCGTCAACGCGGCCGTCCGAGGTTGCCCGACCAAGTACGGCGAACCGCCGGTTCGGGACCGTTTCGTGGGCACGACAGCGGGGAACCTGAACCTGAATCGAGGGTGACCCCGACCGGGAGGTCCGTGTTGAGCGCTCGCACCGCCGAATCGCCAAACGTCCTTCCGCCGTCCGAGCGGGAACTCCTCGACGCCTACTGGCGTGCGGCGAACTACCTGTCGGTCGGTCAGATCTACCTGCTCGACAACCCGTTGCTGCGTGAACCGCTACGTCCGGAGCACGTCAAACCTCGGCTGCTCGGCCATTGGGGTACGACACCGGGGCTCAACCTGGTCTACGTCCACCTGAACCGGCTGATCCGGTCCCACGACGTGTCGGCGATGTACGTCACAGGACCAGGGCACGGCGGACCCGGACTGGTCGCGAACGCCTACCTCGAGGGGACCTACTCCGAGGTCTACCCGCACGTGTCACGCGATCTGGAGGGGCTGCGGCGACTCTTCCGGCAGTTCTCGTTTCCGGGCGGGATACCCAGCCATGTCGCGCCGGAGACGCCCGGCTCCATCCACGAAGGTGGCGAGCTGGGGTACTCCCTGGTCCATGCGTACGGCGCGGCGTTCGACAATCCCGATCTGCTCGTCTGCGGCGTGATCGGTGACGGCGAGGCCGAGACCGGGCCGCTGGCGGCGAGTTGGGACAGCAACAAGTTTCTCGACCCGGCCCGCGACGGTGCCGTCCTGCCGGTCCTGCACCTCAACGGCTACAAGATCGCGAACCCGACGGTGCTCGCGCGGATCCCCGAGGCCGACCTGCTGCACCGGCTGGAGGGCCATGGCTACCAGCCGTACGTCGTCGCGGGTGACGACCCCGCGCAGGTGCACCAGCAGCTCGCCGCGACGCTCGACCGGGCGTATGAGGAGATCGTCGCGATCCAGCGCGACGCCCGGACCGGGCGTGCGGCGCCTCGCGAGCTGCCACGGTGGCCGATGATCGTGCTGCGGACGCCCAAGGGCTGGACCGGTCCCCGCGAGGTCGATGGCGTCCAGGTCGAGGGGACGTTCCGCTCCCACCAGGTACCCGTGTCCGACGTACGCACGAACCCCGAGCACCTCGCCGAGCTCGAGGCGTGGATGCGGCGGTACCGGCCGGAGGAGCTGTTCGACGCGGCCGGCGGCCTGCGCGCCGAGCTGGCCGCACTCCCGCCGACAGGGGAGCGGCGGATGAGCGCCAACCCCCATACCAACGGCGGCCTTCTGCTGCAGGGCCTCAGGCTGCCGGACTTTCGTGCGTACGGCGTGGACGTGCCCTCACCCGGCGCCGTCGACAACGCGCCCACCAAGGTGCTCGGCACCTGGCTGCGTGACGTGCTGCGGGACAACCCGACGACGTTCCGGCTGTTCGGTCCGGACGAGACGGCGTCGAACCGGCTGTCGGCGGTGTTCGAGGCGAGCGACCGCACCTGGGAGGCCGCGGTCGTCCCCGGCGACGACCACCTGGCCCCCGACGGCCGGGTGATGGAGGTGCTGTCCGAGCACCTGTGCCAGGGCTGGCTGGAGGGCTATCTGCTGACCGGCCGACACGGGCTCTTCAACTGCTACGAGGCGTTCATCCACATCGTCGACTCGATGGTCAACCAGCACGCGAAATGGTTGAAGGTCACCCGGCAGATCCCGTGGCGGCGGCCGATCGCCTCGCTCAACTACCTGCTGTCGTCACACGTCTGGAGGCAGGACCACAACGGCTTCTCCCACCAGGACCCGGGCTTCCTCGACCACGTGGTCAACAAGAAGGCCGAGATCGTGCGCGTCTACCTGCCCCCGGACACCAACACCCTCCTCTCGACGGTCGACCACTGTCTCCGCAGCCGGAACTACATCAACGTCGTCGTCGCCGGCAAGAATCCCGCACCCGACTGGCTGTCGATGAACGAAGCCGTGGAGCACTGCACCCGGGGGATCGGGATCTGGGACTGGGCGAGCAACGACCGCGGCGGCATCCCCGACGTCGTGCTCGCCTGCGCCGGCGACGTACCCACCCTGGAAACGCTCGCCGCCGTCGATCTGCTGCGCCAACACCTTCCCTCGCTCGCCGTCCGCGTCGTCAACGTCGTCGACCTGATGCGCCTGCAGCCGGCGAGCGAGCATCCACACGGACTCCCCGACCGGGAGTTCGATGCGCTGTTCACGACAGATCGGCCGGTGATCTTCGCGTTCCACGGCTACCCGCTGCTGATCCACCGCCTCACCTACCGTCGGACGAACCACGACAACATCCACGTCCGCGGCTACAAGGAGGAGGGGACGACGACCACGCCGTTCGACATGGTGATGCTGAACGATCTCGACCGGTACCACCTGGTCATCGACGTGATCGATCGCGTACCAGGGTTGGCGATCCGGGCCGCGGAGCTGCGGCAGCAGATGATGGACGCCCGGCTCAGGGCGCGGATCTACACCCGTGAGTACGGCGAGGACGCCCCCGCCATCCGCGACTGGCGCTGGCCGTCGGCGCGGGTGTGAGAGGCGCTGGAGCTCCGATGCGGGTGCTCGTCGTCAACGCCGGGTCGGCGACGCTGAAGCTCGCCCTCCTCGACGGCGACCGGGTACGTGCGAGTCACCAGGTCGACGTGTCGGGCGATGACTCGCAGTCGAGCGAGTTGGAGTCGGTCCTCGACGGGTGGGACACCCCCGACGCGGTCGGCCACCGGGTCGTGCACGGTGGTGGACTGTTCACCGGGCCCGTACGCATCGACGTCGGCGTACGCACCCAACTCCAAGCCCTGGTACCGCTGGCTCCGCTGCACCAGCCGGCCGCCGTTGCCGGTATCGACCTGATCGCGCGCCTGCTCCCCGACGTCCCGTCCGTCGCCTGCTTCGACACGGCCTTCCACTCCACCCTCCCACCCGCCGCCACGACCTACGCACTCCCGGCCGCGTGGCGGGAGTGCTCAGGCTTCGACGTACGGCGGTACGGGTTCCACGGCCTGTCCCATGCGTACGCCTCGCGCCGGGTGGCGGATCTGGTCGGGCGCCCGGTCGAGGACCTGCGGACCGTCGTCTGTCACCTGGGTGCGGGCGCGTCGCTCTGTGCGGTCCGGGGCGGGGAGAGCGTCGACACGACGATGGGTTTCACTCCGCTGGAGGGGTTGGTGATGGCGAGCCGGTCCGGCGACGTCGACCCCGGACTGCTGGTGTGGCTCCTGCGGCAGGGCGAGGTCGATGTCGATGCGCTCGACGACGGGCTGGAGCACCGATCCGGGCTGGCGGGGCTCGCCGGCACGCCGGACATGCGCGAGGTACTCGCACGGGCGGGTGACGGCGATGCCGCCGCGCGTCTGGCGATCGAGGTCTATCTGCATCGGTTGCGGGCGGGGATCGCCGCCATGGCGGCGAGCCTGTCGGGCCTGGACGTCGTAGCGTTCACCGGCGGCGTGGGGGAGCACGCTCCGGCGATCCGGGCGGGGGCGGCCGATGGGCTCGGCTTCCTCGGGCTCGGCGTCGATGCGGTCCACAACGCTGCCGCCGAAGGGGATGCGGACATCAGCGCGCCAGGGTCACCGGTGCACTGCCTGGTCGTCGCGGCGCGCGAGGACCTGCAGATCGCCCGAGAGGTCGCCCAACTCCTCAACTAACTCCCGCCGGCGATGCGGGCCAATTCCCCACGATGCACGGCGAATATGCCGCGCCATCGTGGGGAATGATCACGTGTGCGTGATCATTCCCCGCACTTCTCGGCTAACCCGCTGGTTGTCCGGGTGATGGGGACAGCGCCATCCAGCTCCGGACAGGGTTGGTGCACATGGCCGTCAAGCCGGTTGACTCACCGCCGGCGTGATCTAGGGTTCGGGCGTCCCGCCATCAGGCCCCACTGCGTAAGCCCCGAGGGAGATCCCATGGTCAGCCGACGCGTGTTTCTCACCGGCGCGGTCGCGGCCGGTGTCGCGTCCTCTGCGACGAAGCCGGAAGCCGCACTTTTATTTGAGTCGATTGGTAAGACCTCTGACAATGTATCGGCGTCAACCGCCACCGACGCAGGTGGCATCAGCTGGCCCGAGGGCCAGGCGTTGCCGCACTTTCCCCGGGCTCGACACCTCCTGGTGGCCGATCTGGAGGAGGTTCCGCGCGACGAACAGGTGCTCTTCGCCTGCCTGCAGGGCATCGTCAACCGCACCTTGCCTCGCATCTACCTGCTCCAGCCGGGGGACCAGGGCAAGCAGACCTGGCTCACCGACGGCCTCGGAATCACGTACACCATGCTCGATTCGAGGTGGCGGCTGCTCGAGGAGTTCGCGGACGTACCGACGGGGATCGTGATCTACGACCCCGACGTGCTCGACACCATCAACGCGGCAACGGGTCTCGCGGGTCTGCGGGACGCGCTGGCCGTCAGCCCCGAACTCGCCGCGAAGCTCGCTGCAGACGGCTACGACTACCCCGTTCTCGAGGATCTACGGGGACGGTTCACCGGCCGCCTGGACGTCTACCAGTGGACCTACGACAACCTCTGGCCCGAGGCCACCCACCGGATGCTCGTCGGGCTCAAGCCCGAGGGCCAGCGCACCGGATCGGCGTACCTGCGGGACTATCCCGTCGCCAACCGCTCCCTCGTGATCTGGCTCGACTCCGCGATCCCTGCCGAACGCGCGCTCTACGCATGTTTTCTCGCCGACATGCCGACGAACTCGCCGTACCTCGGCTGGTTCCCGCCGGGAGAGTTCAGCTCCACCCAGCTGTGTTCGGAGAACGCCGTCTACGTAGTGCCGGCGGACTGGTTCGCCAACATGAGCGTCTGGTCGGGTACGCGGGCGGAGCCGATCGCGCAACCGAAGGCCAAAGCCCCAAGGCTGCGCAACAAGATCTATGTCACGTTCACGATGTCCGAAGGCGACAACCTGCAGTACAACCAGCGGGTCCTGCGCAGGATCTGGGGTGACCCGGCGCGGGGGAGCGTCCCGCTCAACTGGGGGATCAGCCCGCTGCTGCTCGACGCCGCCCCCGCGATGCTGCGCTACTACCAGTCGACCGCGACACCGAACGACCACTTCATGGCGGGACCCTCCGGGGCTGGCTACATCAACCCGACGCCGTGGCCGGACGCCGACTTCCGTACCTACACCCGACACTCGGGGAAGTACATCGAGGCGGCAGGGCTCGAGACCGTCTACGTCCTCAACCGCGTCAACGGACCGAGCGTCTGGATGACGGAGCACGAGGTGACGGCCTACTCCGAGGACATCGATCCGGCGGGTGTGATGTTCGGCTGGGAACGCTGCACTCTCACGAAGATGCTGACCGACGACCTGCCGCAGTCGGTCGTCATGCTCAACAACAACGTCGCGGAGCTGAAGGCCTCCATCGCCGAGGCGTCCCGCGGCTGGGACGGCAACTCGCCGCTGTTCCTGTCGATGGGCGTGCTCGCGATGGCGATGACACCGACCGACGTGGCCGGTGTCATCGCGGAACTCGGGCCGGAGTACGAGGTCGTGCGCGCCGACCAGTACTTCGACCTCATCCGGATGGCGAACCGACTCGACCCGATCAACGACGACGACGTGCCGGAGTTCGCGCATGTCGTCCCGCAGGGACAGATGACGGCGACGGCGACGAGTTCGCTCGAAGGATCCGGTCCGCAGAACGCGATCGACAGCGACGACGCGACCCTGTGGCACAGCGCGACGGGACCGGAGAACCCGCTGCCACAAGCGATCACCCTCGACCTCGGCGGCGACTACGTGACCCGTGCACTCGTCTACACACCCCGCCAGGACGTGAGCTGCAACGGCACCATCATGGGATTCCGCATCGCCGTCAGTACCGACGGCGCCGCCTTCACCGAGGTCGCGCAGGGGGAGTGGAGCTACTCGTACCACCGGAAGTACGCCGAGTGGCAGCCGGTCACTGCCCGCTTCATACGCCTGGAGGCCGTCGAGGGCTACAAGGGTCTCGCGTCGGCCGCGGAGGTCAACGTCGCCTACGAACCGGAGGCCTGACCCGCGGGCTCCTGGGAGCGCCTGCGACAGACGGGGCGCGGACGCCCGCACGCGTGGGAGAAGGGCATCAGCGGCGGTCGTAGAAGCCGCGAGGACCGGGGCATGGCAGCATCGTCCCCGCTGGCCAGCCGTGGTCGGCACACCAGGTTCGGTGGGGGCGCGGCTGGCGTTCTCCCGGGTGGATCTGGTTCGGTGGTCGGGCGGGTCGCTCGCGTGGGTCCTCGACGCCCTCGGTGCCGGTCCCCGCGAAGACAGGTCGAGGTTCTACGGAGGTGGCGGTCGTTGGGTACCGACGTCGATGCCGCAGCAGTCGTCACGCTGCTCGGATCTGGTCAGGAGCACGCGGACTGGGTGGCCGAACTCGCCCGGCTGTCACCGCCCGTGAAGGAGGTCCCACTCCCTGACCTCGCCGAGATCGACCCCCTCCTCCAACGTGTCGGCGTCCTCCCGGACGACGCCGCGGAGATCATCGCGACCCGCCCGTCCGCCGCCGGGGACCCCGAGCTCTGGTGGCTCCTACAGCGTTGCCACCAGTTGCTCGAGACCAGCATGGGCGACCTGAACTGGGACTGGCTGCGGTGGCCGCACCTTCCGGCGAGCCTCGGCGCCAAGGGTCGGTTCTTCTATGTCCACGTCCTCCTCGCCGCCGTGCCCACCGTCCTGCGCTACCACGAGGAGCGCGGCATCCCGGCCGACGTGAGCTGGGCGACCTTCGCCGACCTGGGCCGCCAGATCGCCATCTACCGGCGAATCCACGGCGTCGGCGGTCTCGACGTGCAGTTCTGGTTCTCTCTGCACTTTCGTGGCCTGATCTACGACATGGGCCGGCTGCAGTTCAACCGCGGGACCGTCAGCTTCGACGATGAGGCGATCGCCGCGACGGACGCTCCGTTCCGCAGGGGCGACACCGCACTGGGTGTCCACATCCCGGAGTCGGGTCCGATGACGCACGAGGCGTGCGAGGAGTCGTTCCGGCGGGCGCGGGAGTTCTACGACCGGTACTTCCCTGAGGAGGGCTACCGCTACGCCATCTGCTCGTCGTGGCTGCTCGATCCGCAGCTCGCGGAGTACCTCCCCGCCGACTCCAACATCGTCCGGTTCCAGCGCCGCTTCCAGCTTGTTCCCGGGGGACGGGTCGGCGACAACGACGTGTTCCAGTTCGTGTTCAGGAAGATCAACCCCACGATCGACGAGCTTCCCAGGCGTACGACGCTGGAACGCGCGATCGTGACGCACCTGGAGGCCGGTAGGCACTGGGAGATCCGGGCCGGCTGGGTCGCCCTCTGACGCCGGGTGATACCAGGCGCGGATAGGGTGACCCCGACGACAGGCGTCGCCACAGGGACAAATGCCGCGTTACCGGCGCTGTTCGTCGTACGCCTCCTTCTGGTAGGCGTACCCCTTCAGATGACGCGGCGACTCACAGCGGACGGAAGGATTCACCGTGCCGGTCCGGGCAGTCCGGGGTGCGACCCAGCTCGAGATCGACGAGCGCGAGCACCTGCTCGATCGCGTGGCCGAACTCGTCAAGGAGGTCCTGCGCACCAATGACCTCGACAACGACGACCTGATCAGCATCGTCTTCACGGCGACGTCCGACGTGCACTCGGAGTTTCCGGCCTACGCCGCGCGCCTGATGGGTATGACCGACGTCCCCCTGCTCTGCGCGCGTGAGCTCGAGATCGGTGGCGGGATGCCGCGGGTGATCCGGCTCATGGCCCATGTCGAGACCCCGCTCAGCCGGGACGAGATCACTCACGTCTACCTCCACGGCGCGGCCGCGCTGCGCCGGGACCTCTCCCATGTCTACGCCGTGCCGGACGACTCGCCGACGCCCCCTCCGGGGCAGCCATGAACCGACGTCCGACGGGTCGCATCCTCGTCATCGGTGCCGGATTGATGGGCACCTCGGTGGGGCTCGCGCTGAGTCGGGCGGGTCTCGAGGTCCTTCTCGAGGACCGCGATCCGGGACATGTGCGGGTCGCCGTGTCTCTCGGCGCGGGCGTACCGGCCAGTCGAGCGGACGTCGGCGGCGCGGATGGCCCGGGCGAGACGGATGGTGCGGCCGGGACGGATGGTGCGGAGCCCGATCTGGTCGTGGTCGGCGTACCACCCGCTGCCCTCGGGACCGTCATCGCCGACGCGCTGGAGCGGTTCCCGCGGGCGACGGTCACCGACCTTGGCAGCGTGAAGGCCGCCACGGTCGTCGCCGTCGCTGCGAGGGCGCCTGAGTTCCTCGACCGGTACGTCGGCGGGCACCCGATGGCCGGCAGCGAGCAGTCGGGACCGCTGGCCGCGCGAGCTGACCTGTTCGACGGGCGGGCGTGGGCGGTGACGCCGCATCCGGGAAGCCGGCCCGAGGCGGTCGAGGCGGTCGAGGGCCTCGCGGCGACCTGCGGCGCGTTCGCGGTGCCGATGACGCCGGCCGAGCACGACGAAGCGGTGGCGCTGATCTCCCACCTTCCCCAGGTCGCCTCCTCGGTGGTGGCCGGCCTGCTCACCACCGCGGCCGAGGACCACCTGGTGCTGGCCGGGCAGGGCCTGCGCGACGTGACCCGGATCGCGGCCGGTGACCCCGACCTGTGGAGCCAGATCCTCGCCGCCAACGCCGAGCCGGTGGCCAAGCTGCTCCACGAGACGGCCGAACGCATGCACCAGTTCGCTGTGACCCTGGAGAAGTCCGTCCCGCCTGCGGAGACCGAGCTGGCGGCGCCCGGGGCTCCCGACCTGAGGAACGTCCTCGAACGCGGTGCCACCGGCGTACGACGACTCCCCGGCAAACACGGCATGCGTCCCGAGACCTTCGCGTCGGTACCGGTGCAGCTGCGTGACCAGCCCGGTGAGCTGGCGCGGCTGTTCGCCGATGTCGGTGCGGCCGGAGTCAACATCGAGGACGTACGCATCGACCACAGCCCCGGCACCCCCGCCGGGTTGGTCCAGCTCGCGGTGCACCCTGATGCCGTACCCGCACTCTTGCAGGCCCTGGCGCAGCACGGATGGGACGTCCACGGTTAGCCTGCGCGGCGGACCGGGCGGATCGTGGGAGGAGACGACAAGGTGGAGCGAGCCGACGAGGCAGATCTGGCCGGCATCGTGGTGGCGATCGACGGACCGTCGGGTTCAGGAAAGTCCAGTGCCGCACGAGGGGTGGCGCGACGCCTCGGCCTGCGTTATCTCGACACCGGTGCGATGTACCGCGCCCTCACCTGGTGGATGCTGCGAGCAGGCGCACCCCTCGACGACGCCGAGAAGATCGCCGCGCGCTGTGGGGAGCCCCACCTCGAGGTGACGACCGACCCGAAGGCGCCGAGGATCGCGATCGACGGGGTGGACGTCTCCCGTCCGGTGAGGTCGCGCGAGGTGACCAACGCGGTGAGCGCCGTCGCCGCCGTGCCAGCGGTCCGGACGCGACTCATCGACCTGCAACGTGAGCTGATCGGTGACGGCGGCATCGTCGTCGAGGGCCGCGACATCGGCACCACCGTGGCTCCAGACGCCGATGTCAAGGTCTACCTGACGGCGCGAGAGGATGTCCGTGCCCATCGCCGCGCGGCCGAAGGCCTGGCCGGCAGCAGGGTGGAGGTCGGCCTCACCCGCCGGGAGATCGCCCGCCGCGACCGGTTGGACTCCGACCAGTCCGGCCGTGCGTCCGACGCCGTGGTTCTCGACACGACTGAGCTCGACCTCGAGCAGGTCATCGACCGAATCGCGGCCCTCGCCGGCGAACGGGTGGGGGCGTGCGGTCCCCGATGAGCGGAGCGGCCGACCCGCCGCCCACTCCGTTCCCGCCACAGTTTTCGTCCCCCTCGGCGTACTGGCGAGGCACGCCCGGCCCGCCGAAGTGGCCGATGCGCCTCTCGCGGCGGCCCGCCTCTGGAGTGCTGAAGCTGGCCTGGAGGATCCGCGTCCATGACCGGCACCACGTGCCGGGCGACGGCCCGGTGATCCTGGCGTCGAACCACCTCGCGATCCTCGACGGGCCGGTCCTCGCGGCGGCGATGGCGCGGCCGGTCCATGGGCTGGTCAAGAAGGAGATGTTCCACGGCCTGCTGGGTAGGACGTTGCGGCGCCTCGGCCAGATCCCGCTCGACCGTGGGACGGCCGACGCCGGTGCCCTCAAGGCCGCGTTGGCGGTGCTGGACCGGGGCGACGTCCTCGCCATCTACCCCGAGGGCAAGCGCGGACCCGGCGACTTCACCGTGATCAAACCCGGCGTCGCGTATCTCGCCCTGTGCACGGGGGCGCCGGTCGTCCCGGTGGCCTGCCTGGGGACGCGCGCGCTCGGGAAGTCGACGGGGGCCGTACCCTCGATGAGGACGCGGATCGACGTGGTCTTCGGCCGGCCGGTCGTCCTCGAGGCGGTGCCGTGGCCACGCCGTCGCGAGGTCGTACGCCAACAAGCTTCCCGACTGCGCCAGGCCCTGATCGCCCACCTTCGCGAGGCGGTCGAGGTCAGCGGCCAGGCGGCGCCCGGCGCCGAGCAGGAGGCGGGACCCCGCGAGGCTGCCGCGCCCACCCCGGGACGCATCGACGTAGAGGAAGTTTCGTGACTGACAGGGAATCCCGGCAGGCTGCCGAGCTCGCCGACGCCTTTGCCGACGAAGGTGATGACGGCTATGCCTTCGTCGACGTAGGGGGGCCCGCAGACGACCTCGACGGCCCGGTGGCCGCGGACGCACCGGTCGTCGCGGTCGTCGGACGTCCCAATGTCGGCAAGTCCACGCTCGTCAACCGCATCCTGGGCCGGAGAGCAGCCGTCGTCGAGGACGTTCCCGGTGTCACCCGCGACCGGGTGACCTACGACGCCGACTGGCGCGGCCGGCGGTTCACCCTGGTCGATACCGGCGGATGGGACCCCGATGCCAAGGGCTTCATGGCCCGGGTGGCCGCCCAGGCAGAGATCGCCGTCACCGCCGCCGATGTCGTCCTGTTCGTCGTCGACGTCACCGTCGGCGCGACGGACGTCGACGAGGCCGTCGTACGCATCCTCCGGAGGGCCGGCAAGCCGGTGATCCTCACGGCCAACAAGGCCGACGACCTGCGCGGCGAAACCGAGGCGGCCGCCCTGTGGTCACTCGGACTCGGTGAGCCACGGCCGGTCTCGGCGATCCACGGTCGGGGGACCGGCGACCTGCTCGACGCGGTGCTGGAGGCGATGCCCGAGGCGCCAGCCGACCGCGGTCCAGGAGCCGGCGGCCCGCGGCGGATCGCTCTCGTCGGCAAGCCGAACGTCGGCAAGTCCAGCCTGCTCAACCGCCTCGCCGGCGAGGAGCGCGTCGTCGTCGACGAGGTGGCCGGCACGACCGTCGACCCGGTCGATGAGTTGGTCGAACTCGGCGCCAAGACCTGGCGGTTCATCGACACCGCGGGCATCCGGCGCCGGGTCCGCGACGCGGCCGGACACGAGTTCTATGCCAGCCTGCGTACGACCGCGGCGATCGAACGCGCGGAGGTCGCGATCGTCCTGCTCGACGCGGCCGAGCCGCTGTCGGAACAGGACCTGCGGATCATCTCGACCGTCGTCGAGTCGGGTCGCGGCCTGGTACTTGCGTTCAACAAATGGGATCTTGTCGACGAGGACCGGCGGCTGCGGCTGGAGAAGGAGCTGGACCGGCAGGTGCGGGTGCGCTGGGCCCCTCGGGTCAACGTCAGCGCGCTCACAGGCTGGCACGTCGACCGGCTGGTCCGGGCGATGGAGACCTCGCTCGAAGGCTGGTCGACCAGGGTCCCGACCGGCACCCTGAACGCCTTCCTCGGTCGGCTGGTGGCGGCCAATCCGCACCCGCTGCGAGGCGGCAAGCAGCCACGGATCCTCTTCGGCACCCAGCCGCAGACGTCGCCGCCGAAGTTCCTGCTCTTCACGACGGGCTACCTGGAGCCTTCGTACCGGCGGTTCATCGAACGCCGGCTCCGGGAGGAGTTCGGGTTCGCCGGCTCGCCGATCATGATCACCCTGCGGATCCGCGAGAAGCGCCAGCGCAAGGGGAAGTAGCGGGTGCGCCGGCCGGCGGCGCAGTTCGAGCGGCTCTGCGGTAATGTTCCATCCGCCCGACCGGGAGGTTTCGGGCGACGGGCTGTGGCGCAGTTTGGTAGCGCACTTGACTGGGGGTCAAGGGGTCGTGGGTTCAAATCCCGCCAGCCCGACCAGCGTTTCCGCAGGTCAGAGGCGCAGAACGATCGTCATGGTGTGCGCCTCGCACCCGTCGATGTCCGATTCTGGGAGCGATATGGGAGCGGAGCTCCCAAAGAACGCCAACCGACACCGCAGGGTAGGGCTTTCCTTCTTCTCCAACTGCCGCGCAAGCCTCTGCACTAATCAAGGCGCCGCTGACGCGGCGCAGCCGCCCGGCCGCCATGCGGGCGGCGCCAGTGCGCCGTCCTCGGGCTCACCGGACGGCACGACAGTCAGGAAGCCGTGGCTGAGGTGGTCGCCGGACCGTCAGGCTTTACCCACCTCCCTCGGATCGGGTCCCTAAGACCGGGGGACCGCCTCGGGCCACAACGGGCAGGCCAAGAACCCGCCCGAGCCGCGGAAGCTTACGGCCCCCGGTCTCCGCGACCCGAGTCAGGACACCGGCCAAACCCCGCCGGTCCTTAGTTCGGTCCGGTGGATTCGACGTAGCCGGGCGAGTGATGTGCGGCGTACTCCTCGACGGTCATCCCCATCAGCACCAGCTCGTGGTATGCGCCGGCGAAGAACTGTCGACGGCGACGCCGGCCTTCCTCGATGAAGCCGAGCTTCTTGTGGAGCCTCAAGGACGCGGTGTTGTAGGCGTACATGTCGACATCACACTTCTGGAAGCGCCGTTCGCCGAACATGTACCGCAGCACCAGGACGATCGCTTCGCTCGCGTAGCCGCGCCGCTGGTACTCGCCGCCGATGGTGATGCCGTAGGAGAAGACTCCAGCATTCTTGTCCACGTCGGTCGTACCGAGCCAGCCGACAGGCCTCTCCTCGGGCAGCGACTCGATAACGAGGCTGAACGCGTCGTCGTCTCGGAGCTTGTTTGTGCTCTCCGCCCACTGGCGGTAGCTGGCCCTGGATCGCGGTGGGTGCAACGCCCCGGCGTTCCGCATCACCGTGGAGTCCTGCTCGAACTCCACCGCCAGCTGCTCCCACTCTTCCGGCTCGCCACCCCGCAGCCGAACCCGCTCGCCAACCCAGACCGAAGCCATGCGCCCGGACCTTAGCAATGACTTGTCACCGCGTGCGGCTACAGCATGCCCATAGTCCTTCGGCACCCACGCTTGTCCCCTACTACTGTCTCGCCATGATCATTCGACCCGTGCGCGAAGAGGATGCGGCCAGTTTGCAGCAGAACTGTTTCAGCGCGAACACCTTCGAACAGACCGCCGCCATGATCCCGCCCGCGATCGATGGACTCGAGCACGGCGAGTCCGCCATGCTCGTTGCAGAGGAGAACGGTGACGTCCTGGGAACCTGCACAGTGGAACGCTTGGCGCACCGCATGTGCCGCCACCGTGCCGACATCGTTGGCTTCGTGATCACACCCGCCGCCCAAGGGACTGGGCTCGCTCGCAAGCTCGTCGACGCGGCAAACCAGCGGGCACGGGACTGGGGCTGCTCGATCCTAGAGATCAGCTGTCGTGGCGGCACTCACGCCGAGGACGCCTACCGTAGCCTCGGGTTCCGCGTATGGGGCCGGCTGCCCGAGGGCTACCGCGACCGCGATCAGACCTTCGACGAGGTTCTCCTGTGGAAGCCAATCAGTCCGGGCTAACTTCGCTATGAGGCTGCCTGTCAAGGTCGTGTCTGGGCGTTGTCGCTCACAATGGTCGCTCAGGGACGGCGAAGGGGTGCCACCGCGTGGTTGACACCCCTTCCTAGAGCTACCGATAGCCAGCTGCCTGCAGGTCGAACAGGTGGGCGTATCGGCCACCTAGGTCGAGGAGTTCTTCGTGGGTGCCGGCTTCGGTGATCTGGCCGTCTTGCATGACAAGGATTCGGTCGGCGATCCGGACGGTCGAGAACCTGTGCGAGATGATGATGCCGATCCGGCCACTGAGATTTTCCCGGAGTTGGGTGAACACTTCGACTTCCGCCTCCGGGTCAAGGGCGCTGGTGGGCTCGTCCAAGATCCACACGTCGGCGTTTCGGTACATCAGGCGAGCCAGGGACAGTCGTTGCCATTGGCCGCCTGAGATGTCCTGGCACCACTCGTAGCCCTTTCCGACTGTCGCGTCCAGTCCCATGGTCAGATCCTGAACGAAGTCGGCCCTGGCGGCGTGCAGCGCTGTCCACAGATCGGAGTCCGATGCCTTGCGTTCGACTCGACCGAGTTGGAGGTTCTCGCGCACGGTCAGGTTGTAGTGGACGAAGTCCTGGAACAGGACGCCGAAGCGTGACTGGAGTTCGGTCGGGTCGGCGTCACGGAGGTCCACGCCACCCACGAGCACCTGCCCGTCCTGCGGGTCGTAGTGGCGAAGGAGCAGCTTGACCAGCGTCGTCTTGCCCGCTCCGTTGTCCCCGACCAAGGCGACCATCTCCCCCGGGGCAATCTCCAGGTCGATCCCACGGAGTGCCGGTCGAGTGGCCGTTGGATAGGTGAACGTTACGTTCTTCAGTGTCAGCCCCGGTTGGGCAGGCGACGGCTGCGTGGCCTCATCCGTGCGCGCGACCGTCGCCGGTAGGGGAATCGGGTCGGGACGTACGGGTAGGCGTTGGCGGAGGTCGAGAAAGTCGAAGTAGTCACGCAGGTATGGGGCATGCCCCTGCAAAGCCACCAGTGATCCGGAGAGACCGGAGACAATCGCACCTACCGACGTGAACGCGCCCAACACCAGGAAGAGATCACCTGCCGTGAGCGTTCCAGCGAGCCCCTGCCGCGCGACGAACCAGTAAGCCACCGTGAGCAGCAGGGCGCTGATCGCGCCGGCAACCAACGCTTCGCCTTGTCCCTTGCGATAGACGGCAGCGAGGCTCGCCTCGTACCAGCGCTGCAGGTCGGTGTGCTGTCTCCTCATGTGATGCGCGGCACCCAGGCCCTGCAGCTCCTTGATGGCCGCCTCGTTGGTCATTAGGTGACGGCGGTAGTACATCTCTCGGAAGCTCCGGCTGTTCTGGAGGTCAGTCGCGTACACGTTCTTGCTGACGCGGGCCTGTGCGACGGCCGTCACCGCAACAGAGCCGGCAATGACCACCAGCAGCGCCGGATGGACCGCGCTCATCACTCCGACCAACCCCACGACAGCCACGAGTTGAGCACAGAACGTCACAACCTCACCGGTCACGGCGAACGGACGGGTCATCGACGTCTTGCTCGCTCGAATCATCCGCTCGTGAAAGCCTGGATCATCCAAGTACGGAATATCGATGGTCACGGCACGACCTAGGAAGCGCTCTTCGGCCGCGTGGTGAACCTGATAGCTAAATGCCTGCTGCTGGTAATTGGCCACCGCGGAAAGAACGCGCTGCACGATAGCCAGCGCGCCGATTACCAGAACCGTCGGAAGAACCGAAACGTGACGTCCCGAAGAGCCCTGGGTGACAAGGTTCACCAAGTGTCGCCCCGCCCACAGGATGGCAGGCGTACAACCAGCCGACACCATCGCCGAGAGCACTAGAAACATCCATCCAGAAGGCGAGGTCTGCCAAGCCAGACGGAGACCCAGGGTGACCGCTCTCACCAGCGCCATCTTCGGCTGAACATGAGCCCAAGCCGCATAGTCCAAGGGTTCTTGCCGGCCACTGTTTCCGTCGTTTCGCTGCCGCTTAACCTCGGCAGTTGACCTCATCCGCTGGCTCAGAATTCGAATGGGTGAAAGCATGCACGATCGTATCAGGAATCAAGGAGAACAAGCCACTTCATGCCCGGTGGAAAGCCCACGTAAATACTGCTGGTTGCCGCGAAGGGATAGTGCCAGGGGGCGCTGTGCGGCTTACAGTGGGCCGAAAGGATCAGGGAGGCAGAATATGCCGTGAATCTCAGTCCAGTCCGTCAAGTGGCCCTCTGGAGCCCTAGGGCAGGTCATTCCGGAGGAATTGTCAAGACCTGTGGATCAAGATCGTTTCGGCGGCTTGGGTTGTAGTGGGTTCGTCGGTTCGTTCGACGAGTTTGCCTTTGTGGAATGTGGCGCCGGCGCGGCGAGGGCGACGAGGTGGGGTGCGTTGACGGCGCGCCAGCGGTCTTGGGCTGATTCGATGAGTTTGAACGCCATCGCGATCCGGGCGGCTCGTGAGCCGGGTCTCTTGGTGACTCTGGTGCGTAGCCTGACGGTGGCGAAGGTCGACTCGATCGGGTTCGTTGTGCGTAGGTGGACCCAATGTTCGGCCGGGTAGTTGTAGAACTCCAGGAGCACGTCGAGGTCGGCGGTGATCTTGGCGACCGCCTTGGGCCACTTCGCGCCGTAGTCGATCTCGAACGCCTTCGCCGCCTTCTCGGCGTGGTCGCGGTCTTCGGCGTTGTAGATCTCTGCGAGCGCTGCCTTCGCGCCCGGGTGCACCGATTTCGGTAACGCGGCAAGGACATTCGCCATCTTGTGCCACCAGCAGCGCTGCTCGCGGGTTTCGGGGAACACATCCCGGATCGCCTTCCAGAACCCCAGCGCCCCGTCGCCGACGGCGAGTACCGGCGCTGCCATGCCGCGGCGGCGAGTCGAGCGGAGCAGGTCGGCCCCACGACTCGGCTGATTCACGGAACCCGTCAGCCAGGGCGATCAGCTCCTTCTTGCGGTCGGCGCACACCCCGATCATCACCAGCAGGCACACCTTGTCCTGGTCGAGTCGGACCTTGAGGTGGATGCCATCGACCCACACGCACACGTAGTCGACCCCGGCCAGCGAGCGGGTGTTGAACGCGGCAGCCTCGTCCTGCCACTGCGTGGTAAGCCGGGTGATGGTCGCCGCCGACGGACCCGCACCGGTGCCGAGGAACTGCTCGAGCGCGGGTGCGAAGTCGCTACTGGACAAGCCATGCAGATACAGCAGCGGCAGCACCTCGGCGACCTTGGGAGACTTGCGCGACCAGGCCGGCAGGCTCGCAGAGGAGAACCGCTTCCGCACCCCAGTGTCGGGACCGAGGCGATTGTCGTTGACCCGCGGGGCACGCACCGTGATGGCTCCAGCGGCGGTGGTCACCTCCCGCTCGACGTGATAGCCGTTGCGGACCACCAGCCGATGGCCGTTCTCATCCAGCTGGCCGAGATGAGCCTCGATGTAGGCCGCGACTTCAGCCTGCAACGCCGCCGCCAGCATCCGCCTCGTACCGTCCTGCACGACCTCATCCAGCAACGACCCGCCGACCGAGCCGCCCGCGTTGGACTCCTCATCGTCGTGGACTACCTTGAGCATGGGCGTACCTTCCCGAACCAGCGCGCCAACGCCGGTCCTGATCAGAACTCCTTGGGCTTTCAGATCATCCTCGGGAAGGTGCGCCCCTTCACGTCACCTCACCGAGCATCATCCACAGGTTCTGATCATTGCTCCTCTCCACAGCGGAGTCGATTCAGCGCAACAGCGAGCAAACGTTCCTGGCCGAACGTCCGGCAGGCTTCCAACCGCTAACTCGTTCCGGAGCGTTCGACACAGTAGACAGCGGCTTGGTGCCACTGGCACTGGACGAGCTGTACGGACCACAACGCTGGCAGCGCCCCCTGCGCGGCGGAGGAGTGCTGGTGACATTTCGCGTACCAGGACAGCCGTGGGACGTACCTCACAGGGGCTGGCACTCCGACGGCCGAGCCGACCCCACCAGTGGGGAACCGTCGCAAGTCACGATCTTCACCATCCTCGCTCCTCTACGCCCGAGGGGTGGCGGCACTCTGGTCCTCACCGGAAGCCATCATCTGCTCCGGCACCACGGGTGGGAGACCGACAACGCCAAGGCGATCAGAATGGGACTCGGCGCCCGCTATCCCTGGCTGCACGACCTGTGGAGCGAGTACACCAGTCCAGGCATCGACCGCCGGAAGCGATACCTCGACGAAGTCGTCCTCGACGGCATGCCACTACGACTCGTCGAGCTAACAGGAGAGCCCGGGGACGCCTTCGTGATGAGGGGCGACATCCTTCACATGCCAGCACCGAACGGCCTCGACGATCCGCGGATCATGCTCGTCAAAGGCTGCCGGATCATCTGACGCAGGAGGCGGAGATGTCGGTGGATTGGACCCGGAGGAGGCCGGCCGGTTCATAGCTGCGTGTTGAGCCCCACGTTGGCTGAGGACGCGGGAGGCATGTGGCGACGCCGTAGGTGAGAACGGCGGCTGGGTGGTGGTGGGGGTGCTGTTGGGGTTGGAGGGCGCGACGACCGCGCACCCAGAGCACCGAGAGACCGACACCGTGTTACCCGAAACTGTCTCGCCCGTTCTGTGGTCCGACGTTACGGTCGGGGGATGTCGGAGCGCGAAGTCAGGTCAGCATCCGACGTCGACCGCAGTCAGCACCTCGCCGCGCTGCACAGCGCGTGGGTGACGCCGCTGGACGTCGTGGCGGCTGTGGTCGGCGAGGTGGCGAAGGCGCCGGTCGTGGACTTCCGCCGCATCGTCGCCGGCGAGCAGAACGAGGTCTACGACATCACTTTGGAGCAGGGCCCGTCCTTGATCGTGCGCATCTCGCATGACGGACCCGAGGGGCACGACCGGGAGGCGTGGGTCATCGGCGAGTGCGCGTCGCGGGGCATTCGAGCGCCTCGGGTTCGCGCTCTGCGTCGCGTCGAGGTCGGGAGCGAGCTCCGGTCCGTCATGGTGATGGAGAAGCTGCCGGGTGAGCGACTCAGCGACATCGATCCCGACGAACTCGACGTTCGCCGCGTGCTGGAAGAGGTTGGAGCATGGCTGAAGCAGCTCCACGCCATCCCGGTGCGAGGCTTCGGCTGCCTCGATGGCTCCGGCGTCGGCGAGTTCGAGACGCTGGATGACTGGCTGGCCAACGTGGCCACGGAGGCGCATGCGTTCGAGGAAGCTGGCCGCTCCGTCGGACTCGAGCCGGCGACGATCCGAGGATGGCTCGGTGAGATCGTCGACTCGTTCCGGGCAGCCCCGCCTCGGGTGACGATGAGCCACAACGATCTCAAGGCCGTTCACGTCCTGGTGCACGAGGGGAGGCTGTCGGGGATCATCGACTTCGGTGTGGCCGCAGCCGAACCCGCGGCGAACGACTTCGCCAAGTGGGACTTCCGAGAAGGGACGCGCTTCCCGGCCGAGTGGATAGAGGCCGGCTACGGCGACCCCTCCTTGTCCGAGCCCTCGAACGACCGCACCTACCGTGCGCTCTGGCTCCTCGACGGGCTCTGGCATTTGCGCCACTACCACGTGACGGATTTTCCCCCGGGCGTCGAAGCCGGCCGGGACCGACTGCTGAGCGGACCAGAGCGGTAGCCCAGCTACTCGATGGCGCGCACGTCGACTCCGTTCGACCGCAACTACGTCTCGTCGTCGGCGTGAGGAACTCGGCCCGACACCCGCCCCGGTCCTGGTCCCACCAACAGACGGCGCGCCCGGCCACAACATGAAGGTCGCAGTAGGGAGTATTGCGGTCAAACGCCGGGGGGGAAGGCTCAGGCCGACTTCGATCACGATGTCCGGCGTCGGCGTCCGGACGGCCGGCAACTTGCCTTCGATCAGCACCGGGCCATCGGGTGCGGGGAAGACGACGACGGCCGTTGCCCCCGCGCTCGGGGGCACCCTTTGTGCCGCGGTGCGGACGGCTACGAGGTTCCGTGCGACACGAGGTCTCCCGGCAGTACGTGATCGTCGACATGCGCAGGTGGGAGCGGGATGGGAGCGGAGTTGGAGCGGCAGGTGCGGTCAGGTGCGGTAAGCCGCTCTCTGAAAAGGCCGCTGGCCTGCGCCGATGCGCGCTGCCTGGTCGCCGATCGGAGCCGGAGCGATGCTGGGGGTCAAGGGGTCGTGGGTTCAAATCCCGCCAGCCCGACAGCGTTTCCGCAGGTCAGCGCCGTGCGGGTCCTGACTGGCGGGCCATCTGGGACCACGGGTTGCTTATTGCGTGTCCCAGGATGCGGCCTGGTGCGACCTAGATCGTTGATCGGAATTTTGACCGGGTCGGGACATGTGTGCGACACGCTGGGTCTGACCTGGGGTGATGGGGCGAAGGGTGTCCAGGATCGGCGTGTCTACACACGCCGACTTGGAGGTCTTCGTGATCGCCGACCTGGACACCCTTCTGA
>NZ_JBEEAB010000035.1:0-54089 GCF_040120725.1 Actinopolymorpha sp. B9G3
CCCCCCCCCCCCCCCCCCCCCCCCCCCCCCACTACTCCGCATTCGATCCGACTTGCCGCTGCCAGCACCCCTGTACCTCGGCTTCGTTGTCCTCATCCGGACGACAACGGCGCCACCAAGTAGCGGAGATCGACCTCAAGCACTACGGTCTGAACACTGCCATACTAGTGAACATCGGAGCGGCTCCAGAGGGAGCCCCGGCTGGACGGGTGGTGACGTGGGTAACGAGCCAGGAAGCCGACGCCGGGACGATGGCACACGGGGCGCCCGGTCCCGCCCGCATGGTGTGGCGCTGACGCACGCCGCCGTCGTCGCCGTCATCCTCGTAATGACCGCAGCGCTCGCGCTCGCTGCTCCCGCGCCGGCGCCACCGGCCACCGCCCAGCTCGCGCCCTCCTCTCGGCAGGCAACCGCCGAGCCAGAGCCCGACACTCCCACGCCGACCCCCGAGCAGACCGGCCCGGAGAACCCGTACGCAGGAATCGATCGCTCTCGCGTTCGTCGCTGTGTAGGCGAACCGCCACGCCAGACCGAGGATCCGATGTCGCCGCCGTGTGTGGCGTACTGGGACGGCGAGAACAACGGCGGCGACACTACCAAGGGCGTCACCAAAACCCAGATCAATTTGGTCGTTCCCGGCGGGCTCGCCCAACTGGGCAAGGGGATCGGTGGGATCATCGAGCACTTCAACTCCCGCTACGAGTTCTACGGGCGCAAGATCAACGTGCAGTACCTCACGACCGAGGAGTTCGTCAGCCTGCTCAACCCGGCCCAGTACGGCGCGTACGCCGAACAGATCGACACAGAGATGAACGCCTTCGGGGTCATCACGGCGGGCGGTCTCGACGGGAGCACCTCCACCCTCTACGACCTGCTGGCCGACCGGGGGATCATCAGCGTCGACGTGGCCGCCGGCTTCCGTACCGAGGAGGAACTCAGCCAGGGACCGAACGCCGACTACAAGTGGTCGTTCTCGATGTCCGACGACAATCTGCAGGAACACGTGGCGGAGTTTGTCTGCAAGAACCTCGTCGGCAAGCGAGCGATCCACGCCGGCGACGGGCTCACCGACACCACCCGACGGTTCGGGCTCATCGTGCAACGCAACCCGACCGGTGCCAGCATGACCGGCTCGGTGCTCGCGGCCGGGCTGCGGGCCTGCGACGCATCACTCGCCCCGACGGAACGGATGACCTACACCTGGAACGCCCAGCCACCCACACCGTCGGCGCCGACCGTGCTGGCCAAGCTGCGCTCGCAGGGAGTGACGTCGGTGATGTGCGTATGCACGAACCATGTCGTCGGCCAGGCACTGATCGCGTCGGAGGAACTGGGTTGGGAACCCGAGTGGATCTCCACCGGCACAGGATTCCAGGGCAGCGACAGTAACCTGGCCGCGTTCTGGCCGCAGAACCAGCTCGCGCACTACTTCGGAGTCTCGGCCGAGTCGAAGGTCAACTCCTACCCGGGTGAGGCATGGTTCGTCGCCGCCCGTGAAGGCGATCCGACCATCACAGCCGCGTACATGCAGAACCAGCACAGCAACTGGGGCCTCACCCTCGAGGCGATGTACCAGAGCATGCTGATCTTCGCCACGGGCATCCAGGGTGCGGGTCCGAACCTCACGCCCGAGACGTTCGCGGCGGCGCTTCGCGAAGCGGAGTTCACGAATCCAGGCGCGGGTGGTCCGCCGTACTACCAGCAGCGGATAGAGCTGGAGGCGGGCGAGCACTCGTTCGTCAAGGACGCGACCCTCACCTACTGGGACCCCACGATCCGGCCGTACGACGATCCGCAGCTCGGCACCTTCTGCTATGTGAACCACGGCCGCCGGTACACGTTGGGGAACTGGCCGTCCAACACCGAGGAGAAGTTCTACGGAAAGGGCAGGCCCGCCGATGTCCCCTGCCGATAGGACCCAACGGCGCCGCCGTATGCGGGACATCCCGTACACCAGTGAACTCGTCGCGCTCGTCCTGCTGCTGGGTGTGGCGCTGTTCGCCGGCGAGTCGCTCCCGCTCGGTATCACCTCGATCGGCGTGGTCAGTGGGTTCGGTGTGCTCCTGCACGCGATCGGGATGATCCTCGTCTACCGGACAGGGCGCTTCCTCAACTTCGCGCAGGTGCAGATCGGCCTCGTCGGCGCGGCACTGTTCACCGCTCTCGTCCAGGGCGAACTCCTGCTGCGTGCCGTCGACCCACTCTGCGGCGGGTGCGTGGGCCCGGATCCGTCACGGACATGGGAGATCGCGAACTTCCTGGTGGCAGTCGTGCTCGGTCTCGTCCTTTCCGTGCTGACGTCGTTGGTCATGTACTACCTCGTCGTCCAGCGGTTCGCGAACCAGCCGAGACTGGTGCTGACGATCGCCACCGTGTTCGTCGCCCAGGCCCTGGTCGGGCTGCAGAGCCAGCTCGGCTGGCTGTTGACGACCGAGGACCAACGCGAGGTCGAACGCGTCAACCCGTTCGCGGCATCGCCGTTGCCGTGGAGCTTCGCCATCCCGCTCGAGCCGGCGCAACTTCGCCTTGACGGGATCGTCACCATCGTCGTCGGCGTGGTCGCGGTCCTGGTCACGGCTGCCTACCTCAAGTACAGCTCCACCGGCGTGGCGGTGCGCGCCGCCGCCGAGAACGGCAACCGGGCACGCACTCTCGGCATCGACACGATCGGCGTCACGGCACGGATCTGGTTGCTGGTCGGCGTGCTCTCCGGTGCCGCAGGCATCCTCACCGCCTTCGGAAGCGGGTCGTCGGGGTCGGCAGCAGCGGCCTCCGGCGCGGGCTCGGGTGAGAACGTCGCCGTCCTTCCGGTGCGTACTCTCGTGCTCATCCTCGCGATCGCCGTCGTCGCACGCTTTGCCAGCTTCACGATGGCGGCACTCGCCGCGCTCGTCTTCGGCATCCTGCAGGAGTCGACGGTCTGGTCCTGGTCGTCGACGGCGCCGCTCGAGGTCGGGTTCGTCGTCATCATCGGCGTCCTGCTGGTGCTCCAGCGCTATCGCGCCAGCCGTGCAGACGCCGACTCCACCGGCACCGGCGGGTGGCGGGCCAACCATGAGGTACGCCCGGTGCCGCGCGAGCTTCGCGGCATCCCCGTTGTCCGTGCCTGGACGCGTACCGCTTGGATTCTCGCGGTCGTCGTCGTGGCCGGGCTGCCCTGGGTGCTCTCGCCGAGCCAGACCAACATTGCCAGCATCCACCTCGCGTACGTCATCATCGGCGCGTCCCTGCTGGTGCTCACCGGGTGGGCCGGGCAGGTGAGCCTCGGTCAGTTCGCGTTCGCCGCGGTCGGTGCGTTCGTCGCGGGCTTCTCGGGTCTGCCGCTGCTCGTCGCCGTCCCGGTCGCGGGGGTCGGCGGCGCGGTAGCCGCGCTGCTGGTGGGTGTGCCGGCGTTGAAGCTGCGCGGGTTGAATCTCGCGATCATGACGCTGGCGTTCGCGGTGAGTGCGACGACGCTGTTCGTCACCGGCGACTACCTCGGCAGGTTCCTGCCCACGACGATGCCGCGGCAGTCGCTCGTCGGGATCGACCTGTCGAACCAGCGGACGTTCTACTACCTCACCTTCGTGCTGGCGGCCGTCGCGGTGGCGGCGGTCCTCGGGCTGCGCCGCAGCCGGACCGGGCGGGTGCTTATCGCCTCGCGGGACAACGAGTCCACCCTTCAGTCGTACGGTGTGAATCTGCTGCGGATCCGGCTGGCCGCGTTCGTGTTCGCGGGCTTCCTGGCAGCGGCTGCCGGCGCGATCCTCGCCTCCGCGTACGGCGCGGTGACGCCGGCGGCGTTCACGCCCGAGATGAGTCTCACGCTCTTCGCGTTCACCGTCATCGGCGGGCTCGGCGGCATCGTCGGGCCGGTCATCGGGATGGTCTACCTCGCGGTGCTGACGCTGCTCAACGCCAACCCGCTCGTGCAGGCGGTCGGCTCCGGGCTCGTTGGTCTGTTCGTGCTCGCCGCGCTGCCGGGCGGGCTGGCTCAGGGGTTGTACGACGCGCGCGACGCGATGCTGCGTCGAGTCGCCGCGCGGCACCGGATCGTCGTGCCGAGCCTGTACGCCGACCGCGATCCCGCTGCGGCCTTCGAGCGCGCGCCACTGGACGAGCGGCGTGGCAGGCGCAGCGCCGCCGTCCAGGGCCGGTTCGAACCCGACGGCCAGTGGGCGCTGCAGCGCTACGGCAGCGACGGCGCAGCGACCGGGACGAACGAGCCGCGCGCGACCATGACGAAGGAGCGGATCGGTGGCTGACACGGACATCCGCCCGGGCGAGACCCGGCTCGAGGACCTGATCGCAGGACCGGCGACGCGGACCCTTGTCCCGACCGACCGCGAACGCGCCCTCCTGCCCGACCGCGCCCCCGACCGCGCCGCCGTCGGCGCCCCCGACGGCGCCCCCGACGGGGACCTGTCACGGGAGCGGCGAAGGTGGTTCAGGCGTACGACGAAGGAGTACGCACGAAGCCTCGACCTGCGCGGCACCCGCGCGCCGAAGGTCCCTCTGATCGTCTTCGCCCTGTCCGCCGTCTTCGCCGGCTGGGACGCCCAGGTGATCGGCCTGGTCGGTCCTGAGATCCGTACCGAGTTCGGCGTCAGCATCGCCGCCCTGGTCACGCTCGGCTCGGTTCTCGGCATCCTCGGGACCTTGGCCGCGCTGCCGATGGGCTACGTCGTCGACCGGGTCAAGCGCGTGTGGCTGATCCGGCTCGGCGGGATCCTCGGCCAGGTGAGCGTCGTCATGCAGGCGGTTGCCACGTCGTTCTTCGGTCTGATCGGGTCGCGGTGCGTCGGGTTCCTCGGCAACACCCTGTCCGGGCCGGCGAGTGCGCCGCTCACCGCCGACTACTTCGCGCCGCAACTGCGTGGCCGGGTGTTCGCGTTCCTCGGGGCGTGCGGGCGGATCGGCACGCTCCTCAGCATCCCGTTGGTGGGCTGGCTGATCACGGAGTACGGCTGGCGACAGGCGGTGCTCGCCCTCGCCGTCCCGGGCTTCCTCTTCGCGCTGCTCGCCTTCTTCCTCCGGGAGCCGACCCGCGGTGAGGTGGACCGGAAGTACGCCGGACTGGACGCTGAGCTGTCCAAGGAGGAGCCGCCACCTCTGAGTGCGGCGGCCTCACTGCGCGGCGCGTGGAGCATCAGATCCCTACGCAGGCAGGCGTTCGCGGGTCTCGTCAGCGGCATCGCGGCCGGACCGGTGTTCCTCATCACCGGGTTGTTCCTCGCCGACCGGTTCCTGTTGTCGCCGGCCGAGCGGGCGTGGATCCTCTGGGTCGAGGCGCTGGTGACGGCTCCCGCGCTCCTGCTGGCGGGCCCGGTCGCGGACCGGATCATGGCCCGCAAGCCGAGCATGCTCGTCCTGATCCAGGCCGGGATCATGATGGTCGGGGCGGCCAGCCTGGTCGTGATGGTCCTCGCGCCGAGCGTGGCGTACGTCGTCGTCCTCCAGGTGGTCCTCGGGTTCGCCGCCGCGACGGTCGCCCCCGCCATGGGCGTGTTGTACTCCCGGCTGGTGCCCGCCCAGTTCCGTGGCCTCGGCATGCAGATCTTCGCTCCGTTCGCGGTCGTGGGTCTGGTCCTGGCGCCGATCCTCACCGGGTACGCCGAATCGTCGTGGGGAGCCGGTGGCGCCCTCGTCGCGTTCGCGCCGTTCTTCGTCGTCGCGGCTCTGATGTTCGCGAGCTCGGCGTCGAGTGTGGCCCGCGACATCCGCGCCGCCGACCTCGCCAACATCGCCGACCAGGCGGTGCAGGCGGCCAAAGAGGCCGGCCGGAACAAGATGGTGGTCGCGCGGGGCGTCGAGGTGGAGTACGGCGGGGTCCAGGTCCTCTTCGGCGTCGACCTCGACATCGAAGACGGGGAGACGATCGCGCTGCTCGGCACCAACGGTGCCGGCAAGTCGACGCTGATGCGGGCGCTGTGCGGCCTCCACCAGGCGTCCAACGGGGCGATCTACCTTGACGGTCTCGAAGTCACCCACACGCCCGCGCACGAGCTGGCCCGGCGCGGCATCGTCGTGATGCCGGGTGGGCAGGCGGTGTTCCCGCAGCTGAGTGTGGCGGAGAACCTGCGCACGGCCGCGTGGACGTTCCGCGCAGACGCCACCGAGGTCGCCGAACGCACCGAACGCGTCTTCGGCTTCTTCCCCGTTCTCCGCGAACGCCTGCAGCAGAGGGCCGGAACCCTGTCCGGCGGCGAGCAGCAGATGGTGGCGATGGCGCAGGCCCTGCTGATGCGCCCACGTCTGTTGATGATCGACGAGCTCTCGCTCGGCCTGGCGCCGGCCGTAGTCGACCAGCTGCTCGGCATCGTCCGCGAGATCAAGGCGCAGGGGACGACCATCGTGCTGGTCGAGCAGTCGCTGAACATCGCGCTTACGGTCGCCGAGCGGGCGGTCTTCATGGACAAGGGCGAGGTCCGGTTCGACGGTTCGACCCAGGAGCTGCTCGGTCGACCCGACCTGGTCCGGGCGGTCTTCATGGGCACGGCGAGTGCAGGGTCGTCGCGGACCCGCGGCCGCGGCCCCGCCGAGCGGACGACCGTCCTTCGGGCGGAGGGCATCGAGGCGAGCTTCGGCGGCATCCGGGCGCTGCGGGACGCCTCCCTCGAGGTCGCGGCCGGTGAGGTGGTCGGCATCATCGGACCCAACGGCGCCGGCAAGACCACCTTGTTCGACGTGCTTTCCGGGCATGTACGACCAGACGCCGGAACCGTCCTCCTCTATGACGGCGACTCGAGCCGGGACGTCACGCGCCTCTCGCCCGACGCACGAGCGAGGCACGGCCTGGGAAGGTCGTTCCAGTCGGCGTTGCTGTTCGGATCGCTGACGGTCCGCGAGACGATCGCCGTCGCCCACGAACGCCGGGCCGTCCGCAGCGCCGTCCTCGGTGCGGTGTGGGCGCCGAACGTCCGCCGGAGCGAACGCCGGATCCGCGAACGCGTCGACGGGCTGATCGACCTGCTGGGCCTGGGTGCGTACGCCGACAAGTTCGTCCGGGAACTCTCCACCGGCACCCGGCGGGCGGTCGAGATCGGCTGCGTGATGGCGGCCGAGCCGAAGGTGCTGCTGCTCGACGAGCCGTCCTCCGGTCTCGCCCAGGCCGAGTCGGAGGCGCTGGGTCCGGCGCTCGCTCGCATCGTCCACGACACCGGGTGCGGCCTGCTGCTCGTCGAGCACGACCTGCCGCTGGTGATGGCGGTCTCGGACCGGCTCGTCGCCATGGACCTCGGCAGGGTCATCGCCGACGGCCCGCCGGACGAGGTGACGCGGGACCCGCAGGTGGTCGAGGCGTACCTCTCGGCGTCGGCCGACGCACTCCAACGTTCCGGCGCCGGCGTGGCATCCGCACTCGCCGAAGCGGTGCACGCACAGACTCCTTCAGAAGGGAAGTGAGCAGGTGAGCAGCCAGCCCACGCAATCGACGGGCGCGATCTCGTCCAGTCGGGCGTTCGCCGAACGGTTCGACACGATGGTTGCGAACATCGGGAAGGTCATCAAAGGCAAGGACACCGTCGTACGCCAGGCACTGGTGGCGTTGCTGTCCGAGGGTCACGTGTTGTTCGAGGACATGCCCGGCACCGGCAAGACCGTGCTGGCACGGGCGATCGGGGCGACGATCTCGGGGGAGAACTCCCGGATCCAGTGCACGCCGGACCTGTTGCCGGCCGACGTCACGGGGTCGACGGTGCTCGACCGGTCGACGGGGGAGTTCACGTTCCGCCGGGGCCCCGTCTTCGGCAACGTCCTGCTGGCCGACGAGCTCAACCGGGCCACGCCCAAGACCCAGTCGGCTCTGCTGGAGGCGATGGCGGAGAAGCGCGTGACGTTCGACGGGGTGACGTACGACCTGCCCGCACCGTTCTTCGTCCTCGCGACGATGAACCCGATCGAGCTGGCCGGGACGTTCCCGCTGCCGGAGGCGCAGCTGGACCGGTTCCAGTTCAAGCTCGTGGTGGGGTACGCCGACCGCGACGCGGAGGTCGAGGTGCTGCGCGCGAACCAGGCGCAGGCGGCGATCACCGCACTCGAGCCGGTCGTCGACATTCCCCAGGTGGTCGAGATGATCGACTGGGCCAAGGGTGTGACGATCTCGGACCCGATCCTGTTCTACATCACCGACCTGGTGCAGGCGACGCGGTCCGACCCGGCGCTGCTGATGGGGGCGAGCACCCGTGCGGCCGAGGCGCTGATGCGGGCGTCCCGGGTGATGGCGGCCTCGCAGGGCCGCGACGACGTACTCCCCGACGACGTGAAGCTCCTCGCCGACGCGGTTCTCAACCACCGGCTGCTGCTCACGCCCGACGCCCAGCTGCGGGAGGAGCAGGTCAGTGCGGTGATCGACCGGATCCTGCACCGGGTGAAGGTCCCGCAGGGCCTCCGCCGGGAGTCGTCCGTCGCGTCGGACAGCTCGACCGAACCCCTGGTGGCGACCTCCTGAATCTCCTGAGTCGCGTGATTCGCGTGGGTCGCCTGAGCCTCCTGAGGGGAGTCCGTTCATGCTTGCCGTGATCGAGCGCAAGGTCGGGTTGACGACGGTCGGAATCGCCGTCGTCGGCCTGGCCGTCGCCGGCTGGCTGCTCGGCCGGCTGCTGGAGAGCCGGGGCGTCTTCCTGCTGGTCTACGGCGGGGTGGTCGCGTTGGTCGTCTCCTGGCTGCTCGGCCGGCGCCGTCCCGCGGTCACGGCCGAGCGCGGCACGCTGCCGCCGAGGGTCCGCCCGGGTCGGCGGGTCGACGTCGACGTCTCGCTTACCGCGAGGCGCCGGGTGAGCACCATCGTGGTCGAGGACGAGCTGGACGAACGGCTGGGAACGGCGACCCGGCTGCCGGTGCCGCTGCTCGCGGGTGGCGACTCCTTCACCCATACGTACGGTTTCGTACCGGCGACGCGTGGCGTCTACCGCGCCGGGCCGCTGGTGGCCGAGTGGAGCGATCCGTTCGGCCTCACCAAACGCCGACTGACGCTGGCGGATCCGGTCGACATCGTGGTCCATCCTCGCGTCGAACGGGTGACGGACCGGATCACGACCCGGGAGTGGGAGGACCCGCCGATCCGGCCGCCGGTACTCAAGCCGTGGCCGACCGGGTTCGAGTTCTACGGTTTGCGCGACTACGTCGACGGAGACGATCCGCGCCGGATCGTGTGGCGGGCGGTGAGCCGCTACGACAGGTACCTCGTCCGGGAGTCCGAGCAGGGCATCACCGACCGGGTGAACATCCTGCTCGACACCGACGAGCGGAACCACAGCCCGGGCGAGCTGAGCGAGACCTTCGAACTGGCGGTCAGCGTGGCGGCCTCGCTTGCCGTGCACCACCTCGAGGCCGGCTTCGGGCTCAACCTCGACCTGAACGACGCCCGTCTCGCCGGGCCGTTGCGCGGCACCGCCGGACAGGTCCCGCTGCTCGACAAGCTCGCCGTGGTCGCCCGCGACCGGAGCCCGCTCAGCGCGTCGCTCGACCGGCTGGTGATCGACCCGGTCCGTGGCGCCCACAACGTCGTCATCACACCGGAGGTCGACCCCGAGGCGGCGCGGCGGATCCGGCTGTTGCGCGAACGCGGCATCGCCGTCCTGCTGATCCTCACCGTCTGGGAGGACACCGAACCAGCGACCCTGCACCGGGCGGGACTGCTCGGCTGCAACGTCGTCCAGATCCAGCAGGGCATGTCGCTGGAGCAGGTCTTCCGCCATGTCGTAGGGGCGCGCCGATGAGCACCCAGCAGATGAACCCGGAGACGAGCGATCCGCGTGTCGCCGCGCCGGGCGTACCACCAGACGAGGCGGGTACGCACGAACCCGCCGACCTACGCGACGCCAGCATCGACGAGGGCGGCGCCACCGCGGCACTGAACCCGGTGGCCACCACGGTCGCTGCGTTCCTCGCGACGGCGGGCGCGGGATGGGTCGTCGGTGGCGTGTTCGCGAGCGGCTTCGCCCGGCTTACGGCACTCGCCGGCGCCCTGATCGGCGCCGCGCTGGTCGTCCTCTCCTACCGGACCCGCCGGCCGGGGACCGTCCAGCTGCTCGTCGTCCCGGCCGCCCTTGTCGCTGGTGCGCTGCTGGTCTGGTCCGACGCCGACGGCGACCTGGGTGAACTGCCCGGCTTCGTGGTCGAGGCGCTACGCAGCGGCGGCCTGTCCACGCCGCCGGTGCCGTTCGACCCGGGCTGGCGGATCGTCGTCGTCGTCCTGGCCGCAGCGCTGGTGGCGTCGGCCGCCTCCCTCGCGATCGGCTCCGCCCGGCCGCGCCTCGCGGTCGCCGTCCCGCTCGTCGTGGTAGTCGGCGGCATGCTGGTCCACCCGGACCGGGGCGAGACGGTCACCGCATTGGTCGCGCTGGTCCTGGTCCTCGCCGGCCTGGCCGTCTCGTACGGCGTGCAGCTCGGCCGTGAGGGCGCGGGCAGCAGCCGGTTCGAACTCCGCCGGCTCGCCCGCGGCGGGACCGTGGTCCTCGTGCTCGTGGTGGGACTGGCCGGGCTGAGCCAGGTCGGGTTCCTGTTCCCCGCGACGGGCGACGACCAGGTGATCCCGCCTCGGCGCCCGGGTGTTCCGCCCGCGCAGGAGTCCCGCGTGCTCTTCACGGTCAAGGAGCCGAAGGGTTCGGACCACGTCTGGCGTACGGGCGTTCTCGATGTCTATGGAACGGACGAGAACGCCTGGCTCACCCCGCCGTACGACCCGGACCGGTTCGTCGACCTGCCCGAGTCGGGCGCGGTTCCGCGGGCCACGGCGTCGGGCGGTGCTGCGCCGGCGCCGACGGGTGAGACGCAGCAGGCCAGGGTCACGGTCGGCGACGCGGGTGGGCGGGCGCTACCGGTCACCGGTGCACCCGTCTCCGTCGCCGGCACCCCGGCCGAGTACGACCCGCGCACGCAGACGTTCCAGGCCACTTCCCGGCTGGCCGCCGGCACCTCCTACACCGTGGCGTCCGCGTCCGTCGACCCTGAGCGGCTGGCCCAGGCGCCGGCGACACTGCCGGGGTCGGAGGAGCTGGCGCCGTTCCTCGAGGCGCCGCCCGTACCGCCGCTCGTCCAGCAGCTGCTACTCGGCGCACCACCGGCCACCGAGGGTCTGCACGCGCGGCTGGAATGGGCGCGCACCAAGCTGTACGAGAACGTCGTCGCCCAGGGCGCCGGCCGGCCGGTCGACGTCTCGCCCGACCGCGCGCAGCAGATCATCGCGGTCAAGGGCACGAAGGCGACGCCGTACGAGATCACCGCCGCCGACGCGTTGCTCGCCCGATGGGTCGGCATCCCGTCCCGGATCGGCTACGGCTACTACACCGCCGGGCAGAAACCCGACCAGCAGGGCGAGATCGCGATCCGGCCAGAGCACGGAGCGACCTGGCTCGAGGCGTACTACGAAGGCGTCGGCTGGGTGCCCGTCCTGAAGACAGCGACCCGCACGCCGCCGCCCGAGGAGGCGCCGAAGAGCGAGCGTCCTGGTGTCACCGCGAGCGAGGACCGGGCGCTGCTCGTCTACGTGCCGGTACGCGTCCAGACCGTTCGACTGGCCTACGAAGTGGTCGGCTACTGGCTGCTCGTCACGCTGCCGTGGGTGCTCGGCGTCCTGGTGGTGTGGATGTGGTACCCGGCGGTGCTGAAGGTCCTTCGCCGGGGGCGGCGGCGGCGCTGGGCACACGCCCGTGGCTACCGGGAGCGGATCGCGGTGGCCTACGCCGACCTGCGCGATGTGGCGAACGACTTCGGCGTCGGTCACCCCACGCAGACGCCGATCCAGTTCCTCGACGCCGTACAAGCTGATCCCGAGCACCGCGAGCTGGCCTGGCTCGTCACCCGGGCGCTGTGGGGCGACCTCGCCCGCGACGCGCGGATCGACGACGCCGAGGCCGCTGAGGACCTGGCCCGGTCGCTGCGCAAGCGCCTCGCCCGGGCACAGACCCCGATCCTGCGGATCTTCGCGGGGATCTCACGGGTGTCCCTGCGCGACCCGTACACGCCCGAGATCCCCAACCTGTGGTGGCGGCGGCGTCCGCTGCGGGCGGCGGCCGCCGCGCTCCGCTGGCCGTTCGGCTTGCTGCGTGGGGGTTTTCGGCGTACGGCGACGGCGGGAGCGGCGGGTGTCGTGGTCGTCGGGATGTTCCTCTTCTTCGCCGGCGGATGCACCAACGTCCTCGTCAGCGGCGGGCCGCCGGACCCGGAGCGGGCGACTGAGCCGCGGGTGCCGGAGAAGATCCAGGAGTTCGTGCTCCTGCGCAGCCCGACGGCCGAGCAGGCCTACGACGACCTGGCGCGGGAGTCGCTCGTCACCGACGGGCGGGTCTACGAGATCTACCAGGGTGCGACCCGCCAGGCGCTGCTGCAGATCGCCTGGCTGAAGTCCGGCATCGACGACCCCGACGAGGCCAAGCGGCACATGCTCGCAGCGATCGAGACGGGGGAGTTCGTGTTCACCCGGATCGGTGAGGAACGCGCCTACGTCAAGCAACTCCCGGACGCGAAGTTCGTCGTGTGGTTCTCACCGGGCGACCGGTACTACCAGATGTTCGTGGCCCGGAAGGACCTCGAGATGGTCGACCTCGAACGCATCGTCAAGGGCCTGCTGGCCTTCCAGCGCGCGGACCGGCACCAGATCGTCAACGTGCCCGACGCGCCGGCCCAACCCGACCCGCTGCTGGGGAGCGCCGGATGAGTTGTCAGCGTGCGAGCCGCGCCGTGCGCAGCGTGGTGACCCACGTTGTTGGAGGTTCGTCGCCTTCTAGGGCGACGAACCTCCAACAACCCGCGCGACGAAGGGATGAGGGGCTGATGCGACGAGGTATCGCACTGTTCGCCGTCGCTGTGCTCGTGTCGGCGGGCGCGGCCTGCGCGGGACCCGAGCAGGAGATCGACGTCGACGTGCGCGGCGAACTGGCCGGGCTGGCACTCCGCGACGCGCGGGCGGCCTCCCAGGCGGTGCCACTGCCGCCGTACGTCGAAAGTGCGGGCGAAGTCGACGGAACTCCCACCGGCTGGCTGGTCAATCCCGAGCTCGCGCAGTCACCGCTGCCGTCACCTACCGGGTCCGACGAGTGTCCGTTCACCGACCCGCGGCAGGAGGTCGTCGCGGCGACCGGCGCTCCGGTTGCGCCACCGGCGGAGGCGACGTACGAGTTCTTCGCGCAGGGCCTCTTCGAGGCGGTCTCCGCCGACGGCGGGCGCAACGCCGTCATGCCCGCCTCGACGACCCGGACCGTCGCCAATGTGGAGTGGGCCCCGGGCGGTACCTACTACGACTTCGACATGGTGGTGGAGGCACCGCACGGGACGACGACCACCCGCTACCGCGTCGTCCTCGACGACCCCGAGGTGGCGAAGCCAGACGTCCCCCGTCCGGTGAACATCCGCGAACCCCCACCGCCGTTCCTCGCACCGTCGACCGAGCCACCCATCGTCGGTACGGTCCGCGTCGGAACACCGGCCCAGCCAGGGATGTACATCCTCTCCGTCCAGGCGGGCGACGACGAGCCGCTGGAGTTCAACGGCGGTGGCGGAATGCTGCTGGCCCGCTGGCCGGTGTTCGGCGGCGACACCGTGCAGGCCCAGGCGAGCGTCGGTGGCATGGCGCTGAACTACACCTCGACCGTGCTCGACAAGGGCCAGGTCGAGGCGTGTGGCGCTCTGCTCGACAGCCGCGCGGTCCGCCTCACCGGCACCGTCTCGTCCGCTCGCCGCCCGGCACCGGCGACGTTCGACGTGACCTACCACATCGCGACACAGTATGGCGGACTCGTCATCGCCGACTCCCGGACCACCACGGTCGGCAGCGACGCCACCTCCTCGGTGGTGGAGACGGTCACGGCACGGATCAAGGGCACACCCGAGCCGCCGTCGAAGGCACCCGAGCCGCCCCGCTGTCCGACCTCCGGCCCACGCTCCCCGCTGGTCGCGGCGGGGGCGTCGATCGAGACCCCGCCGGTCGAGGCGACGTACCGGATGCGGACGCCGATCGTGGACTATGCCGTCAGTGCGTACGAGGTCAACGGGATCATCTCGGACGCGGGCAAGCTGCCGACCACGCTCATTCGTACCGTTCGAAACGTCGAGTGGAAAGACGACCGGAGCTCCTTCGACTACGAAACCCGCGACGACCTCGGTGGCTCGGTCACGACGACGCGCTACCGCGTCATCCCCGAACCGCCGGGTGGTGCGGACAAGCCAGCGGAGAAGCTCAAACCCGGCTCGCCCGGCATGTATCTCGTCTCCGTGACCCATCCCGACGGCGAGCAGGTCGCCTACAACGACGGCGAGGGGATCCTCCTCGTCCCGTTCCCCGTCGACCCGGCGAGCGAGGCCAGCTACACGGTGACTGGCACGGCCGGACGGAACGACGTCGTGGCCTCGATCGACGTTCTTCCCAACGAGATCGTCCCGGGCTGCGGTGTGCGGGCAGAGGCGTGGCGGGTCGACGTGCGGATCGAGCCGGGGACGAAGCCGGGGCCCAAGCCGGCACCGGACGAGTACGTCGACACCCGCTTGCTCCCGCCGACCGAGCCGCCGCGGCCCACCGAGTCACCTCCGCCCACGCCCGCGCCCCGGCCGGAAGGCCCCGCGGAAGGGCCGCTGTCTGCCCTCGAGCTGACCCGTCCGTACACCGATCTGCTGCACGACGAAGGGCATGTCAAGGTGAGCTACGCGTTCTCGATCGCGCCAGGTCTGGGTGGGCTGGTCGTGGCGTCCAGGTCGACGACCTCGAGTGTCGACCGGCTCGACGAGTTCCAGCAGAACCTCGTCTACACGCTGACCAGCAAGCCGAAGGTGCCGAAGCCATGAGTGCGCTGACACAGGGACGCAAGGCAGGAGCCCGCCGGGTGGTCGTGGCGCTGGCCGCGGTCGTCGCGACCGCCCTCGCGGCGACGTCGTGTGTCACCCTGCCCGGCGGCATCGAGGTCGAGTCACCGGCTGCCAGCGTGAAGGCGAAGGCCGGGCAGACGATCAAGGTCGCCGTCATCCGGCCCGGCGCGCTGGACCCGGCGGACGCGTCCGACCCGAGCAGCCAGCTGATCGTCCGGACGATGTGCGACACGCTGCTGCGGACCGATCCGGAGACCGGGGAACTCATCCCCGGCATCGTGGAGAAGTGGTCGACGAGCACGGAGTCGGGGACCACCCGGATCCTCGCGACGCTCCGCAAGGACGTCTACTTCCCCGACGGCCGGCAGGTCGACGCCCGGGCCGTGGTCGACTCGTTGTCGCGGGTGGCGCGGGAGGAGACCGCGGGGTCGATGGCCGCGCTTTTCCGCGACATCGGCGGATACGAGCACATCCGCGGTACGACCGAGGAGCCACCGGACCGTGCCCGGGAGTACCTCACCGGTGCCCGCGTCTCCGATCCGTTCGGCATCGAGATCATCGTCAACGGGGAGGACGCCTCCTGGGCGCGCCGGCTTGCCAACCCCGCTTCGGCGATCGTCGACGACGAGGCGGGCCGCCGGGACCCGCTGGCGTTCGCCCGCAAGCCTGGCTGCGCCGGTCCCTACCGACTCGCTGCGTCGTGGAACCCCGGCGATCCGGTCATCCGGCTGGTGCGCAATCCGCGCTACCACGGCTCCCCGTGGGGGCTGACCCGGGACGGCGCCGGCTATGCCAAGGAGATCCTCTTCTACGTCTACGACACTCCCGAGGACGCCTACAAGGCTTACACCGACGGGTGGGTCGACATCGTCCAGCCGCCCCTCGCCGAACGCCCCGCGGCGGCGAAGGATCAGAAGAAGAGCTACGTCGGCGGCAACGGCCACCAGGCGATCTATGTCGGTCTGCCCTGGCAGCAGGGCAACCTCTTCGAGCACGAGGGTGTCCGGGTGGCGCTGAGCCAGGCGATCGACCGGAAGGAGATCGTCGCCGAGGCGTACGCGGGAAGTACCGACATCGCGACGAGCTTCCTGCCGCCGTTGGTCGGTCCCGCCCATGACCGGGACGCCTGTGCACGTGAGGCTCCCGCGTCGGCGGCGGTGGAGCGGGCGCGGGAGACTCTCGCGTCGGCGCGCGGAAGTTTGCGCGGGGAGAAGGTGCCGTTCTACTACTACGACGGATACCAGAACGCCGCCATCGTCACCGCGATCGCCGCCTCGTGGAGGAAGGCGTTCGGCCTGGTCGCCGAGCCGAAACCTCTGCCAGACAAGGACTTCCTGGCCCGAGCGAAGGGCGGGTTCGACGGACCGTTCCTGATGGGATGGGACGGCGAGCGGATGGCGTCGCCCGAGGCGTACCTGTGGAACCTCGTGGGCACCGGCGAGCCAGGAAACGTGGCGAAGTTCAGCGACCCGGGGTTCGACCGCTACTACCTGAAGGAGGTCGCGCCGTACGGTGGTCGGGCCGGCTCCGGTCTGGCTACCGAGGAGGAGCAGTTGCTCGCTCTCCGGCGCGCCGAACGGCGGGTGTGTGAGCTGATGCCGGCCATCCCGTTGACCTTCGTACGCTCCCACTGGCTGGTTCGAGACGATCGCCTGGGATCGGCGCGCGACTTCCGCCTCGACCACCTGGGCGATCCCGTGCTCCGCGAGCTGTGGGTGAAGCCCGAACCCAAGAAGAAGGAAGACGAACCGCCCGCCGAGGGATAGGGGTGGTGAGTAGGCGACTAGTATGCTAGTCCTGTGCCTTCGTCAGGAGTGCGGAAATCGTGGAGAGTGAGTAGCCGTTGAAGATCACCGACCTGCGGGCCACCACGATCACCGTCCCACTGGAAGCGCCGCTCCGCCACTCCAATGGCGCGCACTGGGGCCGGTTCGTGCGTACGATCATCGAAGTCGACACCGACGAGGGGATCACCGGTCTCGGCGAGATGGGCGGTGGCGGCCAGCCCGCCGACTTCGACGGGCTGAAGCCGTATCTCGTCGGGCACGATCCGTTCGAACTGGAGGCCCTGCGGTTCAAGATCGCCAATCCCACGGCGTCGCTCTACAACAACCGCTCCCAACTGCTGGCCGCGATCGAGTTCGCCTGTCTCGACCTCTGCGGCAAGGCGCTCGGTGTCCCGGTGCACAACCTGCTCGGCGGGAAGATCCGCGACAAGGTGCCGTTCGCGAGTTATCTGTTCTTCCGGTACGCACATCCGGTGACGGGTGCCGGGGAGATCTTCAGCCCGGACGGACTGGTCCAGCATGCCAAGGAACTCAAGGAGAGGTACGGATTCGCCACCCACAAGCTGAAGGGCGGCGTGTTCGAACCCGCCCATGAGCTGGCGTGCTTTCGGGCGCTGGCCGAGGCGTTTCCGGGGGACCGGGTCCGCTACGACCCCAACAGCGTGCTGTCGGTGGACGAGGCGATCAGGTTCGGGCGGGCGATCGAGGATCTCGACAACGACTACTACGAAGACCCGACGTGGGGCCTGCACGGCATGCGCCAGGTGCGGGACGCGGTGGCGATTCCCCTTGCCACCAATGCGGTCGTCGTCAACTTCGAGCAGCTCGCCACGAACCTGCGCGATCCGGCGGTCGACACGATCCTGCTGGACACGACGTTCTGGGGTGGAATCCGCGCCTGCATCAAGGCGGCGGGCGTCTGCGAGACGTTCCAACAGCAGATCTGCGTCCACTCCTCCGGTGAACTGGGTATCCAGCTCGCCACCATGCTCCATCTCGGCGCGGTCCTGCCGACGCTCACGTTCGCGGCGGACGCGCACTACCACCACCTCGTCGATGACATCATCGTGGGCGGCAAGATGACCTACCACGATGGCGCGATCGCGGTGCCCACCGGACCAGGCCTGGGTGTCGAGCTCGACCGCGACCGACTGGAGCACTACGCCGAACTCTTCCGTCGGCTCGGTAGCTATGCCTACGACCGCGACGCGCTGCGCCCGGGCTGGTTCCCCCTCATTCCCAACAGCTCCTGGGCGCGGCCGGAAGCTGCGGACACCTCCTCCATCCCCGGGCTGGCCGAACTCTCGGACCTTCCGCCAGCGCCACCGTCCACCACCTGACCAGGCGTCGCCCGAGGGCGTCGTCACCACGCGATCTTGCAAGGAGACTAGTAATGACTGTGGAACGCATCGCCGGCACGGGGGACGAGAGGTTCGAAGGCATCACCCGCCGCGGCTTCCTCCATCGCGGTGCCGCCGCCGGCGTCGCACTGAGCGGGGTGGCGGGACTGCTCGCCGCCTGCGAGGGCGCCGGGCCCTCGCCGGGAACCGGCGCGGTCGACAAGGACGATCCGCGCGCCAAGGTCGTGATCTGGGACATGGCAAGCCGGGTGCAGTCGCCGGACCTGTGGAACCCCATCGTGCCGGGCATGCGGGACGACAACGGGTTCGAGTCCGCGCTCATGGAGCCGCTGTTCATCCTCAACTACGAAACCGGTGAGATCGAACCCTGGCTCGGCGAGTCGCTGACTCCCAACGACACTCTGGACGTCTGGACGCTGAAGATCCGGGACGGCGTGAAGTGGTCCGACGGGGAGGACTACGACGCCGATGACGTCGTTTTCACGATCACGCTGCTCAAGGACGGCCCGCCGGAGCTGAGCAACGCGGCTGCCATGAACGAGTGGGTGAAGGCGGTGGTGAAGCTCGACAAGCTGACGGTGGAATTCACCCTGACGAAGCCAAATCCGAGGTTCCAGCTCGACTACTTCTCGGTCAAGATCTTCCGCAATGTGCCCATCCTTCCCGAGCACATCTGGCGGGGCAAGGATGCCTTGACGTTCAAGAACTACGATCCGGAGAAGGGCTGGCCGGTCTTCACCGGGCCGTACAAACTCGCCAGCACCAGTCCGACGAAGTGCGCCTGGGAACGTGACCCGAACTGGTGGGGTGTCAAGGCCAAGTTCAAGCCGTTGCCCAAACCGGAGCGGCTGGAGTTCGTCGTCGCCGAGACCGAGGAGGTCCGGGTCGCCAGGGCGACCAACAACGAGGTCGACGTCCTCGACGACATCACGACTGGTGCCTATGAGAGCCTGCACGGCCGCAACGAAGCCTTCGTCGCTTGGAATCCCGAGAAGCCTTATTCCTGGGCCGATCCGTGCACCCGACTGCTGTCAATGAACAACACCGTCCCGCCCTGGGACGACCGAGACATGCGGTGGGCGGTCAACTTCGCCGTTGACAAGGACGAGATCGTTCGGATCGCGTACGAAGGGTCGACGACGAAGGCGCCGATCTTCTTCCCACCATACAAAGGACTCAACGACTACGTCGACCTACTCGAGGCCGAAGGGCTCTTCGAGGAGTTCCCGATCATGCGTCATGACCCGGACAAGGCACGCGAGACGATTGAGTCCAAGGGCTACACGGCCGATGGTGACGGGTTCTATCGCAAGGACGGAAAGCCGCTGCGTATGCGGATCGACGTACCAAGCGAGGGGACAGAGCTGTCGCGGTACGCCGAGGTCATCGGCGAACAGTTGCAGGCGATCGGGATCGATGCGACGGTCCGTAAGCTCGCATTCGGCATCTTCGCCGACAACCTGTCGAAGGGAAAGTTCGAGGCGGCGGCCGACTTCTTCGCCTGCGGCTCGGTGAGCGAACCGTGGTATTCGATGAATCTCTTCCACGAACGCAACGTAGCGCCGGTCGGCACGGACTCGGCCGGCAACAGCGTGCGCTGGAAGAACTCGGTTTACAGCAAGAATGTCGATGCCATGGCAGGGCTGCCGCTGGGCGACCCGCGGATCGACGCGCCGTTCATCGCGGCGGCACGGGAGTGGCTCCGCGATCTGCCGTTCTTTCCGGCGGCACACGCGAAGAAGCTGTACAGCTTCAATACCCGCTACTGGGTCGGATGGCCGAGCATCGACGACCCCTACATCCACCCGCCGACGGTGTGGAACTCCAGCCACCGCATCATCCACAACCTCCGCCCCGCGACGTAGGCGGCACTTGCCCCTTGAGGCGGACCTATGGGATGAGAGCGCCCACGCTACAACGGCCTGTGTGAGAGCGCGCTTGCCGCGACGGCCCATTCGTTGAGGGTGCCCTCGAGGCGAACTTTTTGGATGAGGGGCGCCCTCATCCAACAGAGTGGGCCGCGGCACTCCAGGGCTTGTTCGCCTCCCACGTGCAACCAATGTGGACGGATCACTGGCCTTTCGGCGTACTGCCATACTAGTCTACTGCCTTATTGCACGGGATGGCCTTGCCCTGGAATCGGACGTGGTCGTAGCCGCGGCCCGGAGGAGGGAGTGGCGTGATGCGCGGACCGTATCGACTCCGCTCGGGGGTTCTTGTCTCTGTCGTGGTGGTTCCGCTCATCGGGTTCACCTCGGTGGCTGCAGCCACAAGCCCGTCAGCACAGGGGCGCTCGGATCTGATCGCCGGAAATCACGCGGACGCCGCTCCCGCGGCTGCGCACGCTGGTGGACCCGCTGACGGGCCCCGTGGTGGGCCCGCGCCTGCGCACGCTGGACCGACCGACGCGTCGTCGAACGGGTGGCCGACGCACTGCCTCGACCGCGTACCCAGGTCACCGGCCGACTATCAGGAAGTCTTCGACCACCGCACCGACGGCTGGGCGGGCGCTGATGGCGCTGGCCCGATCAAGCTGCCCGACGGTCGGGTGCTGTGGATGTTCGGCGACACCCTGGCGGGCCAGGTCGACGAGAACAACGCCCTGCGTCCCGGCTGGAACATGCCGCACAACAGCTTCCAGCTCCAGGACGGCAGGTGCTTCACGCCGCTGATCGGCGGTACGCAGGACAACCCGTCGTCGTACATGCCCGACGAGGACGGGATGGTCTTCTGGCCGGCCGGCGGCTACGTCGACCAGAGCGTCGAGCCGGCCGTCCTGCGGATGGTCTCGACCGGGATCTGTATCGAACCCGACGGCTGGCGGGCCTGCGAGATGCGGGTGCACACGATGTCCCTTCCGGACCTCGAGGTGATGTCGGTCGACCCGGTGCCGTTCGACGCCACCGTTCCCGACATGCCGGCGTTCGGGTTCTGGGTGTTCCACGACAAGGGAATGGTCTACCTCTACGGCCCGGGCGGCGGCTTCCAGGCCGGCGGCCCGAGCGAGGACGGACAGTATCCGCCCGGCATCTATCTCGCTCGCGTCAGGGCGGAGCGGCTGGTCGACGGTCCCTGGGAGTACTGGACCGGGTCCGGACCGAAGCCCTGGTCGCGCGATGTCGGCAAGGCCGACGCACTGTCGTTCGACGAGCCCGCCAACCCCAGAGACCTGTCCATTGGCGGCGTCGTCCGCTGGGGCGCGGGCTACCTGCTGACCGGCAAGATGGGCTATCTCTGGGTCTTCGGCACCGAGGTCTACGGCTGGTACTCCGAGAGCCCCGCCGGACCCTGGAAGGTCGTCCGCGTCGACGGTGAGCCCGCCGACCTGGTGCCCGAGGACGTGTCGTTCCCGCAGGGGCGCTGGATCTACGGCGGTTTCCTCGTCACGAACGTTCCTGGCACGTCGCCGCGCAAGCCCATGGTCGTCTTCAGTACGAACGGCCTCGGCTGCGACGGCGAGGAGTTCCCGTGCACGCCGGACAACGACATCGGGCTGAACGTCCTGCTCTACGGCCCGCACCTGTACACGCCACGCAATCTGCCGCCGTGGACAGGCCCGAAGGCCACTGAGGACGACTCATGACCCAGCCCACCATCGAGCACCTGGTCACGACCTGCCAGCTCGGCGACATCGGCGCACCGTCGGAGACGCATGTATTCGTGGCACCGTTCCCGTGTCGCCTCGCTGCTGGCGGCCTCGTCACCACGAACGACGTCATGGAATCGGAGGAGTCCTTCCTCGAGGTGAGCCTGATCGGGCGGCGCTTCGGCGACGAGCGGCAGATCGTGACCAAGACGACGAAGGTCGAGACCGGTGAGGAGATCAGCGCCGGCACCTACTGGCACTTCGACGTCTGTGAATGGGATCGCGAGGCGCGCCACCTCGCGACAGGTGCGGTCGTGTCGCTTCGGGTACGGCCGGGAGGCCGCGAGACCGGCGACCAGGACGACAGGCCCGCCGTACCGGCGTTGACCGGGGTCCTCGTCGCCCTGCGCCACGAACCGACCTGACGCACGCGCCCACACCTCGTGCGTACGAACGAACGACCATGAAGGGCTGAGGCCGATGCCGACCAAGGCGTATCTCCCGCCACCGGAGTCGACGGTGCACCTCATCGGTGATGTTCACATCGGCGGCATCTCACCAGAGCGTTGTCAAGCGGTCCTTGACGACCTCGACAAGGAGATGGTCCCCACGACCGTCGCGCACGTGCAGCTCGGCGATATGACCGACCTGGGTACGCCCGAACAGGACGCACTCGCCCTGGAGTGGCTCAAGCAGCTCGACGCCCCGTGGTACAACGTGCTCGGCAACCACGACAACTTCTGGCGCGACGCGTCGGAGTGGGCGGCGGTCTACGGCTGGCCGTCACAGAACTACACCGCCGACCTGGGATTCGCCAAGCTGATCGCCGTCGGACCCGGCGAACCATCGTGGGGCAAGCTGCTCCGACTCTCCGACGACACGCTTGCCTGGCTCGACAACGAGCTCACCCACGCGCGCGGCACCGACTGCCTCATCGCCTGCCACGCCCCGCTCGCCGAGACGGTTCTCGGCGACGACGAGATCCACTACACCTCGCGCACGCCGGGCTTCCAGATCCACGACAACGCGGCGATCCTCGAGGTCCTCGCCGCACACGACAACGCCACGGCGTGGATCTCCGGCCACACCCACTCGCCGATCGATGTGCCCGGCCTCGTGACCACCAGGGTCCTCGGCGGCCACACGCTCGTGGCGATCAACACCTCCGCGCTCTACTACGTCGGCAAGCGCATCACCTGGACCGCCCCGCTGATCACGCTCTACCTCACCTGGCTGGGTGACCGGGCGCAGGTCCGGTTCCGCAACCACGGCGCAGGTGTCTGGGACGGCCCACACGGCCTGCGCGTCATCGACATCGACCTGTCCTGAGTGCACCGTCCGGTGCGTACGAGAAGGGGCTTTCCATGGAACCACTTCCTGAGCTGAACCGGCGCCGCCTCCTCCAGGCCGCCGGACTGGTCGCCGCGTCGGCATCGATCGAGGCGTTCGTCGGCCTGCCGCCAGCGAGCGCAGCGCCGGCGTCGCGCCAACGCCGGGCCGTCGCCCCAGGCAAGGCGCTGGTGTGGGGTCACGTCTTCGCCGACGCCAACCACAACGACACTCTCGACCCTGGTGAGCGCGGCATCGCAGACGTCGCAGTATCCGACGGTCTGACGATCGCCGTGACCGGCGCCGACGGCCGCTATGAGTTGGAGGTCGACCCGGCCCGTCGTAGCACCGGCCTCGTATTCGTCAGCGTTCCGTCCGGCTGGGCGGCTCCACCCGACGCCGGCATGATCCCGACGTTCTACCGCCAGGTCACCCTCGCCGTGGGCGGCGAGCATCGGGTCGATTTCGCCCTTCGCCGCGACCCTGCCGCCGACGACCGTGACTACCGCTTCCTCGCGGTGAGTGATCCCCACGTACGTCCCGACCAGGGTTTCGGGTTTCCGTTCGACCCCGATCCGCTCGGCCGTTGGAAGGGCCAGGTCGGCCAGTTCAACGACCTGATGGCCGACGCCGTCGCTTCACACGGCCGCGACAGCGCTCCGCGCTTCCTCTGTCTGACGGGTGACGAGACCGAGTGGGGGCTCGCGACGGAGTTCGAGTCGTTCCGCACCGGGACCGCCGGCAGTGCCGTGCCGGTGTGGCCCGTCGTCGGCAACCACGAGTATCCGCTGGCCTGGTGGACCGATCCCGACTGGACGTACGACTGGCTGGTCGACGGCTATCGCAAGGCGCTCGGCCCGGAGTGGTACTCCTTCGGCTACGGCCGGCAGCATTTCGTCGCGCTCGACAACATGGTCGGCTCCGGTCAGGACGAGCAGCTCACCTGGCTGAAGGCCGACCTCGCGCTGCACGGGCGGGGGCGCGAGGTGGTGGTGATGTTCCATGCGCCGCTGCCGGAGCTCGACTGGTGGATCGAGCGCTACTACCCCGAGCACGCGCCGGTCGCGCAGGCGTACCTCGACGTGCTGAAGCCCTACGACGTACGCCTGGTCCTGTCCGGCCACGCTCACGTCAACCGGGTCGACACCCGGATCCTCCACGGCATCCCGCACGTCAACACCACCTCGTCCTACTACAGCCTCGATCAGACCCCGCTCGGCTTCCGCGTGGTCGACCTGAGGCCTCGCCCGGTCGAGGCGCCATACCGGATGTACGGGGTCCGCAACGCCCTTACCCTCGTCCATCCAGGTCCGGGCACGAGCGTGCCGCGCGGCACTCTCACCGCGCAGGCGAGCGCGTACAACACCACGTGTCTGGTGAGTGCGGCCCGCTACCGCGTCGACGGCGGCCAGTGGCAGCCGATGAAGGTCACCGGCGCGCGCACCTGGACCGCGCCGCTGCCGGCTCTGCCGCTCGGCGCCCACGCCTGGCAGGTGGAGGCGAGCGACGAGCGCGGGAGGACGTGGAGCCGCGAGGCGGAGTTCACCGTCGTGCCGGCCAACGTGGTCGAGACGCCCCGGTCGGACACCCCGTGGGCGCAGTTCCACGCCGGCGCGGGCCGCGGTGGGCACACCCCTGATGTCGTACGCCCTCCGCTGCGGCTCGCGTGGAGCCATCCCACGGGCGGGACGATCCTGTCCGGTTCGCCGACCGTTGCGGGGGACACCGCCTACATCGGCGTACGCAACGAAGACGGTGTGGACGGCTGCGGCGTTGTCGCGGTCGACCTCGCGACCGGAGCGCGGAAGTGGCGGTCGAAGGCGGACAGCCTGGTGGAGGGCGCGCCAGCGATCGCGGGCGGACTGGTCCTCACCACCTCGCTCTCCGGCACGCTGCAGGCACTCGACGCGCACGACGGCGAGGTCCGCTGGCAGCACCAGGTCGACGACGGCGACCCGATGGCCTACGCCTCCGCCTACTGTTCCCTCGCGGTGGCCGACGGCGTCGTGCTCCATGCGTACAACGTCAACGGGGGTGGGCGGTCGGCGATCGTGGCCCGCGACGTGGCCACCGGAGACGAGCGGTGGACCTTCCGCAACGACTTCTTCTTCACAGCCACCGACCACCGGCCGGTCGCTGTCGGCGACGGCCGGGTCTATGTCAACCCCGGCTTCGGCTTTCCGTGGGCGATCGACCTCGCGACGGGCAAGCTGACCTGGACGGGCAAGCTCACCCTGCCGCCCGGCGACAACGCGGTGTCGGCCGGCCAGGGCCCGTGCGTCTACGCCGACGGCCTCGTGCTGACGATCCTTCGGGACGCGAAATCGAAGTCGTCGAACGCGGTCGAGGCGTTCGACGCGGCCACCGGCGAGGAACGGTGGCGGCACATCGGCCCGACCAAGTGCCTGGTCGCCAGCAACGTCGACGGTACGGCCCCGGCGGTGGCGGGGGACACGGCCTTCGCATCGCTGCCAAGCGGGGCCGTCGTCGCGCTGGAGCTGACGAGCGGGGCGTTGCGCTGGCAGGCCGATCTCGGCACCGCGCTGCTGTCCTCACCCGCGGTGTCGGGGGACTGCCTGTACGTCGGTGGCAACGACGGCCGGCTGTACGCCCTGGACACCAGATCGGGCGAGGTGCTCTGGAGCTATGACCTGGGCTCGTGGGTCGCCAGCTCGCCGGCCGCCTCCGGCAACACGGTCCTGGTCGGCGCCTGGGACGGCAACCTGTATGCGTTCACGGCCGAAGGAGGGTCTCCACGATGACTGTCAAGGACGCGTTGACGCGGTTGCGGACGGCGGCGGACACGGCCGGTTCGGGGTGGTCCCCGGCGGTTTGGCGGGTGCCGGAGGAAGACGGGGAAGTACGCGACATCGAACGCCTCGGCCAGCTGGATCTGCGCGACGGCGAAATCCGGATCGCCCGGTGCTCACTCGACCTGCCGGCGACCCTGCACGGCGTCGACCTGCTCGGGGACACGCTGGAGATGACCGTCACCAGCATCTATCCGATCGAGGTCACCGCGGGCGGCACCGTACTGGTCAAGGAGTCGGTCCCTCCCGTCGCGACGGGGCCGGCCCTCGTCGATGTGGTACCCGCGATCCGGGAAGGCGGCAACGGCGAGCTGGAGGTGGCCATCACGGCACTCGAGGGGCAGGCCGGCGCCTTCGTGACCTGGTTGGGCCTGTCCTTCACGACGCCGCGACTGCGGGCGCGTCGTGACACGCTGGACCTCGCGTGGGCGCGGCTCCACCTTGCCGATGAACTGGCCGCAACCGCAGAGGAGCGCCGAGCGGTGGAGGCGTCGGCTGCACTTGTCCCGGTGGAGCTGCTCGACACCGAAGAGACGGATCTTGCCACGGCCCTCGACGCGATGGCCACAGCACTCGTACCTGTCGCCGAGCGGGTCGCCGCGATCGACGTCCACGTCATCGGGCACTGCCACATCGACCTCGCCTGGCTCTGGTCGTGGGACGACGCCCGCGAGGTGATCAAGCGCGACATCCGCAGCGTGCTGGCGATCATGCGCGACTACCCCGAGGTGACCTTCACCCACAGCCAACCCGCGGGCTACGAAGTAGTCCGGACCGAGGAGCCCGAGCTGTTCGCCCAGATCGTCTCCTACGTACGCCAGGGCCGCTGGGAACCCGCCACCACCCAGTGGGTCGAGGGTGACACCAACCTGGCGTCCGGTGAGGCGATGGCGAGCCAACTGCTCGAAGGAGTGACCTTCACCCGCGAGCACCTCGGCGTGAGCCCGAAGGTCTTCCTCGCGCCCGACACATTCGGACACTCCGCCAATCTGCCGCAACTCGCCGTGGACGCCGGCGCCCAGGTCTACTACCACCACCGGTGCAACCCGGGCGCGGAGTCCGGCCGGCGCTGGCCGGCGTACTGGTGGGAAGGCGTCGACGGGACCCGGATCCTCGCCTGCTCGACCGACAGCTACAACGGCAACCTGAGCGCGGGCGCGATCGCCCGGGCCACGGCCGAGGCGGCCGCGGCCGGCCTGCCGGCGGCGCTGCTCTTCGTCGGGGTCGGCGACCATGGTGGCGGCCCGACCCGGCAGGGCTACGACATCCTCCGGAGCCTCACGGGAACCTTCGGCCTGCCGACCGCGCGGTGTTCGACACTCCAGGCGTACGCCAGACAACTCGTGAGCGCCGGTGTCCAGCTGCCGGTGCACCGCGGCGAGTCGTCCACGATCTTCGAAGGCTGCTACACGAGCCACGTCGATGCCAAGCAGACCAACCGCGACGGCGAGAACCGGCTCGCGACCGCCGAGGCACTGACTGCGCTCGCGGGAATCCCCCGCGATCCCGCGCTCACGCAGGGCTGGCGGGACGTGTGCTTCCACCAGTTCCACGACATCCTCGACGGGTCGGCGATCGCCGAGGCGTACGTCAAGACCCGCGAGGACCACGCCCGGATCGTGCGGGAGACGGACGCCGTCATCGATCGGGCATTGGCCGTGCTGGCCGACGCCGCCCAGGAGGGCGCCGTGGTCGTCGCCAACCCGCTGGGCCACGACCGTGAAGACCTGGTGATCGTGCCGGGCGTGGCCGGCGACGTCGTCCGTCCAGTCCTGGTGGACCCCGGCGGTCGGCGTACGCCCGGGCAGCACACCGATGACGGGCTCGCCTTCGTGGCACGGGTTCCGGCGTACGGCACAACCACCTACCGCGTGACGGAGGCGACTGGAGACCAGTCGCCCCAGCCCGAGCTGTGGGACGGACCGGACCCTGCACTGGCAGTGCGGCAGGAGGGAGGCAGCGAAGAGGACCCGCGCTACCTCCGGATCGAGACACCCCACTTCCGTGTCGCCCTACGCAGGGACTGCGGGATCCTCACGTCGTTCGTCGACAAGCGAACTGGCCGCGACCTCGTGGCGTTCGGCATGCAGCGGATGAGCGACTACGGCGATACCGCGCGGCCCGACCTGGCGCTCAACGTGTTCCAGGTCGTGGACGAGCGGCCGCACTTCATGTCCTCGTGGCAGTACCAGGAGGTCGAGACCGAGCGCAGCTTGCTCGCCGGCGCGACCAGCGAGGTCCTGGAGGAAGGCCCCGTCCGCGTCGTGGTCGGCGTCACGCACGAGTTCCGGTCGTCGCGGATCGTCGAGCGGCTGTCGTTCTACCGCGACCTGCCGCGGGTCGACTTCGCCGTCGACGTCGACTGGCAGGAGCCCGGCGACGAGGACCATGGTGTGCCCAACCTCAAGCTGGCATTCACCCCGGACGTCGACGAGTGCGAGGCGTGGTTCGAGGCGCCGTACGCCGCCGTTCGCCGCCGGTCGAACGGCCAACAGGTCCCGGCTCTGCGCTGGGCCGACGTGGGCGGCGCCGCCTACGGCGTCGCCGTGCTGAACGACTCGACCTACGGCCACGACGTACTCGGCAGCCGGGTGCGGCTGACGCTGGTCCGCACATCGTACGTCCCCGACCCGCGCAGCGACCGCGGCCGTTACGCGTACCGGTTCGCATTCGTACCCCATCTCCGCTCATGGCGGGAGGCCGGCATCCCGCACCTGGCGGCCGGCTTCAACCAGCCCCTGGTCGCGCGTGTCGCGTCCGTGCATACGCCTGACACGGCAGAGACCACCCTCCCGGGTTGGCGGTTACGGGTGGAGCCCGCGGTAGGCGTGTCGAGCGTCGTACGCCTGGCAAGGACCGGCGTGGGCACGGTGGTGCGGATCGCGGAGACCTCGGGGCGGGCGGTCCGTACCACGGTCAGCGGCCTACCCGCGGGGGCGCAGGTGCGGGAGTCCGACCTGACCGAGACCCGCGGCCGGCCCATCGGCTCCGGGGGGACGGCGGTCGTCGACCTCCGGCCCTGGCAGGTCCGCACCCTGCTTGTCGACGCCGGCAGGCTGGAGCACTAGTATGGCACACCACGCACACGCACGCGAATGACCGCATCCCCCAGGTGAGGTGAGTCCATGGCGTCCGCACCCCGACCCAGGCGAAGGATCCGCTCGCTCGTGCTGGCTGGATGTACCGCCGGCGCGATCGGTCTCGTCGGGACAATGGCGTCGACCGCTGCCACGGCGGCACCGCGCCCCCCCGCCACGGAGGCGGGGACGTGGAGCGCAGCCGGGGAACTGGCCGTGAGCACCGCCGGCCGCGGCGATCGGGGGAGACCCGCCAGTCCGCTCACGCGACCACCCAGTGTCGTCGAGCTAGGCACACTGGAGCAGCCCGACCGCGGCAATCCGTCCTTCATCCGGGACGGTGGGATGAGCGGCCCGGTCGGTGGCAAGCTGCTGTGGCTCTTCGGCGATGCGATCAGCCCACACTTCGGCCTGGTCGACAACTCCGCGGCGCTCGGGCCGTCGCTGCCGGTGTCGGCGGCCGCCGACCTCACCCGGACGGACGAGCAGACCGATGCAGACGGCAATCCCGTCCCGTTCATCCCGATGACGGCGGCCGAACAGAACCCGCCGGAAGGTGACCGCTTCGCGCTGTGGGCCGGCAACCGGATCGTTCCCACCGCCGACGGCAGCGGTGATGCGTGGGTGTTCTTCCACCAACTCCAGATCCCCTGGGACTTCGACTCCCACCCGTGGTGGACGAGCGCCGGCATCGCCCGCATCCATGCGCCCGATGCCCGGCACCGCTATCCATACGTCACCCGCGACAACCCTGTGGCTTGCAATCCGACCTGCCTTTTCACCGCGCAGGTCGACCCGCACCAGTTCAACGGGACGGCGATCGTCGACGACGGTTATCTCTACCTGACCCACGCCGGCTCGAACCCGCCGTACGGCCGCCCGCTATTCGCCACCCGTGCCGACTTCTCTGCCCTCGATCGGCTGCTGACCGAGGGCGACGGGCCGGGCGACACAGAAACCGCGGCGCAGATCAAGGCACTGTTCCGCTACTGGAACGGCGGACCCGGCGCCGACCCCGCGTCCTGGGTGGACGACATGACGCAGGCCGCGTCGATGGTCGGCTTCGAAGAGGCATGGGGTGGCCATCACTCCATCTCGTGGAACGCCTATCTGAGCTCCTACATCGCCGTCTATCTCGACTGGGACCGCAAGCTGAAGATCCGCACCGCACCGACGTACGTGGGTCCGTGGTCCGCACCGATGGAGCTCTACGACACCGCTTCGGCGTGCACCGACAACGGCACGCTCAATCTCTACTCGGGTTGGGATCATCCTGACCTCGCCACCGCGAATGGCCGCTCCATCGTGGTCAGCTACTACTGCGGCAACTCCGTGGGCTCGAGCGTGCCTGCACAGGTGCATCTGCTCCGGGCAACCTTTCCTGAGCCGCATCGGCTCTCGAAGAACAAGGAGAAGTGATGCCGGTCCTCCACGGAGAGATGAGCCGACGACCGGAGTGGTGCGAACTCGAACACTTCGAGATCGTCACCATTCCACCGTCCGGCCGAGTCCTCTGGAACGCAGCCCACAAAGCCAACAAGGTTGTCTTCGTCGAGGGTGAGGGCAAGGTCGCCTTGACAACGGACATGCGCGCGGTGAGCCGCGGCGGCAGCCTCGACGTGTCGGCGGGCTCGTACGCCATCCACACCGAAGGTCCGGCGACTGTGGTCACACTCGGTGGGCACTGGGGAGAGGACTGCGGTGGTGCCGGAATTTTCGGCGTGCAGCGCGCCGACAAACCGGGAGACATCGGTGATCCCGTCACCTATCCCAAGCACACGGCGTTCGATCGGCACTATCACGACTGCGACGAGTACTGGATTCTCGTGTCCGGACGTGGGACGGCGTCGTCGGAGGATGTGCTGTACAGCGTCGGTCCAGGGGACTGCGTCGCCACCCGGATGGGTCACCACCACGACTTTCCACAGGTCGACGGTCCCGTCCTCGCCGTCTTCTTCGAGACGACGATGCGCGGTGCGAAGCGGCGCGGCCACCTGTGGGAGCACACGCACGGACCGGCAGTGCCGGCAACAGGAGAAGGTGAGTGAAGGACATGATCTATCGCGTGATCCAGGTCGGCACCGGTGGGATGGCCGGCTTCTGGTGCGGTGCGCTTCTGCCGCCGTTCGTCGCCGAGGGTCGGATCGAGGTGGTCGCGGCCGTCGATGTCAACCCTGACGTGCTTCCCAACGCCCAGAAGGGGCTTGGCCTGGGTGCGGACCGCTGCTACACGGATCTGGCCAAGGCACTCGAGGACCACCCTGCCGACTTCTGCACCATCGTCGTACCCCCCGCGTTCCACGAGGACGTCGTCGACGCCGCCCTTGAGCACGACCTGCACATCCTGTCGGAGAAGCCGATCGCCGACACGCTCGCGGGCAGTGCCCGCATCGCGCACAAGGTCGAGCGGGCAGGCAAGAAGATGTCGCTCACGATGAGCCACCGGTTCGATCAGGACAAGACGACGTTGCGGGAGGAGCTTCGGGCCGAACGCAACGGCCAGCTGGACTATCTCGTCGGCCGGTTCACCTCGGCAAACCGCAAGCGCGATTCCTGGGGCGTCTTCCGGCACCAGATGGCGGACCCCCTGATGATCGAAGGTGCCATCCACCACCTCGACATCCTGGTCGACCTCGCCGGTGGCCGGTGCACGCGTGTCTCCGCCAAGACCTGGAACCCCACCTGGGGTGAGTACGACGGCGACTCACAGGGCCTTGTGCTGTTGGAGTTCGACAACGGCGTTCATGCCTTCTACGAAGGTACGAAGAGCAATGCTGTCGGACTTAACGGCTGGGGCCACGAGTACGTCCGGGCCGAGTGTGAGAACGCCACCCTGGTGATGAACCGGCGCAAGGTCTCGCGCTACACACCGGAGGGAGCGGTGGGAGCGGCACCGACCGACGGGCCGCGCCCGGATCCCGTCCCCCTGCTGGAGCGGCCACGTTGGGGGCACTTCACGTTGATCGAGGATTTCCTCGACTGGCTCGACGGTGGACCGGCCGCACCGACCGCAGTCGATGTGAATCTCCACTCGACCGCGGTAATGTTCGCGGCGATCGAGAGCAGTCGACGTCGCCAGGCCGTCGACGTGGCGGAGCTTCTCGGCGAGGTGCAGTCGCAGCTGTCCTGAGGACCGGCGTTACCAGCCGATGACGTCGAGCAGGGCGTGGGCGATGACGAGGTGGCCGGACGGGGTGGGGTGGACCGGCTCGATGCCGATCTCGTCCAAGGGCCGGAACCTCAGCTGTTCCTGGAAAGCCTCGTGCGTACGCACATGCAAAGTGCGGAACTCCTTGACGAGATCGCGGATGATCGTTCGGTAGTCGGCCAGCAGGTCGAGCGTCCGCTGCTGCAGATGGCCCGGCTCGTCCTCGGGCCACATGTAGAACGGTTCGAGCAGGACGATCCGTACATCCGCCGCCTTCGTGCGGGTGAGGATGTCGCGGCAATTGCGTTCGTACGCCTCGGGAGGTACGGCCAGCTCGTGGTCGGCGATGGTGAGATTGCAGTCGTTGATGCCGATCATGACCGTGACCCAGTCCGGCCGGCGTGCGAGGACCTGCTCGTCCCACAGCTCGACCAGGTCGACGCTGGTGATCCCGCCGATGCCGGTGTTGTGCACCTGCAGGCCGTTGTCCGGATAGCGGGCATCGATGAGGCCGACGGTGTTGCGCACGTAGCCCTCGCCGAGGAGCCGATCACCGATCTTGCCGATGTCGAGGGTACGTCCGGCGTCGGTGATGCTGTCACCGGCGAAGACGATGGACTGTCCCTGGGTGAAGACGAATGTCACGACGAGAGTCCCCTCCCGGGTCGCCAACCTGGAAGCTTGCATACTAGCATCACAGGATGAACGCGACAGATGCGTGGAACCTGACACCGCACAGCGGCCGGGCCTGGCCGGAGGCCGACAGGTTGTTTCGTACCGACCCGCACTGGGTCGGCGGCGACGGGTCGTACTCCCTCCAGGTCGGCAACGACCGGGTGGTCTGGATCTTCGCCGACACCTTCATCTCCCTTGCCGGCAAGGGGCGCCGGGAGTCCGGCGACGCGGTGATGATCAACAACTCCATCGGGGTCCAGCATGGACTCGATCCCACCTCCGCGCGCATGACGTTTCACTGGCGTACGTCGGACGACGGCCGGCCGTCGTCCGTGTTCGCCGACGACGGCGAGGGGTACTTCTGGCCGGGCAACGCCGTGCTGCTCGATGACCGGCTGCTGATCTTCCAGGCGCGGGTCCGCACGCCGAAGGGGACACCGGAGGAGCGGGCGAACTCCCTGCCGGTGTGGGGATTCGAGCAGTACGGCTGGGCCGCACTCATCGTCGACAATCCCTACGACGAACCGGACGACTGGCAGATCCAGTTCATAGGTGATGACCACCTCGAACCCGTCCACTCCCGGTTCGCGACAATGATCGGTTTCGGCGCAGTGTGGTGCGACGGCGACCACGTGTACGCCCATGCCGCCGCCCGTGACGTGGACAGAGGGCAGTACCTCGCCCGCTGGCGGGTCGCCGATGCCGCGGCGGGCCGGTTGCGCGATCTCGAGTGGTGGTGCGGGACCGACGATGGATGGCGTACGGAGCCGGAGGTGCCCGGGAAGCCCGCCTTGACGGTGGCGGAGCCACAGAGTGAGTTCACCGTCCACCGCGACGAGGCGACGGGCCAGCTGGTCTGGGTCCAGACGAACCGCCTCTATGGCGCCGACATCGTCCTACGCCACGGCCAGCGACCCGAAGGACCGTGGTCGGAGTTCGCCACTGTCTTCCACCCAGCCGAGGGCGACGGTGACGGCGGATTCGTCTACGGCGCCAAGGCCCACCCCGAACTGCGCGGCGCCGGTGACGATCTCGTGCTGACCTACAACAACAACTCCGAGCGGCCGACTGGCCTGATGGATCAGCCGGCGCTGTACTTCCCCACGTTCGTTCGGATCCCGCGCTGACTGCGGGTGCTCAGCGGCGGCGTCGAGACGCCGCCTTCGTGGCGGTCCGTTTGACTGGCCGCGGTACCGGCGCCTCCCTCACCTCGTCCTCCTCCTCCTCGTCGAGAACGAAGTAGTCGGGGTGCTCCTGCTCGAGCGGTTCGAGGATGTCCAGCGCGATCCGCAGATGGTGGCTCAGTACCTCGTCGGCCTTCTTGCGCTGCTTGGAGGTGACGAAGTCCACGATGGCGCGGTGTTGGGTGAGGAGTTCGCCGAGGATGGTCGGATCGGGCAGACTCAACATGCGTACCCGGTCCAGGTGCGCCTTCGCCGACGACACGATCGGCCACACGCGCGGGTGGCCGCCGATCTCCAGCAGAGTCCGGTGCAGGGCTTCGTCCGTGGCGAACCAATGGTGCAGGTCGCCCTTGCGTCCGGCCTCCTCCTGCTCGTCGAGCAGAGCGCGGAGGTAGGCCTCGTCGGTGGCGGTGATGTTCTTGATCGCGTGCGGAAGTGAGGCGCGTTCGAGGGTCTCGCGGATGAACTGGATCTCGATGACGTCGCGCACACTGATCCTGGAGACAAAAGTCCCTAGCTGGGGTGCGACCTCCACGAGGTTCTCGTCGGCGAGCCGGATCAGTGCTTCACGTACCGGGGTACGGCTCACGCTGTGTCGGGCGGCGAGCTCGTTCTCCGACAACGCCTGTCCAGGAAGAAGATCGAGGGAGACGATGGCCCTGCGGAGCAGCGCGTAGACCTGTGATCGCGTGCTTGCGCTGCGGAGCACGTCGAGCTGTGCCCGTCGGGGACTGCGCAGCGCCCGTCCGGCCATGAGGTCGAGCCACCTTTCCGCTGTACCGCGTTCTCCCCTGGCGATGGTAGAGCACCACACTGGGTGGCTCGCCGTCAGCCGGCTCGTCGCAGTGCCCCGCTCATCGCCTCGACGTCAAGACGATCTTGCCTCGCGCCAGCTGTGCGCGGGTGAGCACCGACGACCGACCAAGGCTTCGCTAGATGACCAATTCCAAGGGGAGTCGCCTGACTCGCGGCTCCCCGCGTCATCTAGTGCACCGTCAGAACGCCGCCCTGGCTGGCCGCCATCCCGCCATCCGCTGCGTACGTCGCGCCGGTGACGTAGGACGACGCTCTGCCGGCGAGGAACGCCACCACCTCGGCGATCTCCTCGGCCCGGGCGATCCGCGGTTGGGGCGTGTCCGGAAGATCGGCCGGCCGGTCGGGTTCGGCGGGCGGCTCCAGGGCTGGGGTCCGACCGGGATCGCTGGCTAGTAGCAGGGGAGTGTCGACGGGACCCGGTGCCACCGCGTTGACCCGGATCCGGTCGGATGCGTGATCCACCGCCATCGAACGCACCAGCGCGTCGACACCGGCCTTGCTCACCGAGTAGCCGAGCACCCGGCGGGCGGGAGCCCGGCCCTGCACCGAGGAGATGGCGACGATGGTGCCGCCGCCGCGCTCACGCAGGAGAGGGATGGCGAACTTCGCCGCCCGGTAGATGCCGGAGAGGTTGACGTCCAGGACGGCGTGCCAGTCCTCCTCGGTCGTGTCCTCCGCCGTGCCGTAGGTCTGGATTCCCGCGCTGCAGACGAGGATGTCGAGCCCACCATGGCGTTCGACCGCCTCGGACATCAGCCTGCGCATGTCGTCGGCCGAACGGACGTCGGCGACAACTCCGATCACGTTCACGCCTTCGACATCGGTCGCGGTCACCGTCCGCGGGTCGTGGCTGCAGTAGACCACCGACGCTCCACCGGCCGCGAGCCGGTCGACCACGGCCCGGCCGATGCCGGTCGATCCGCCGGTGACGACCGCGACCATCCCCTCGAAGTCTTTGACGTCTGGCATGTCTACAGCACCCCGAACTTGCGGTAGACCTCGTCGACAGACATGCCGGCAGCGATCTCCGCGCGCTCGGCGTTCTCCACCTCGTATGTCTCCTCCACCTGGAGGAGGACTTCGTCGACGTACGCCTCGGGGATGAGTTGCACTCCGTCGTTGTCGGCGAAGATGAAGTCGCCAGGGGTGACGCGGACGTAATGCGTGAGGTGTCCCCAGAGATAGATGGGCTTGTCGACGTCAGTGATGATCCATCCGCCAAAGGCGTTTGGCCGGGTGCCGAAGCTATAGACTGGGAAGTCCGGCATCTGTAGAACGTACTGGGTGTCCCGGCAGTTTCCGGCGAGCAACATTCCTCGGCACCCGTGCGCGTAGGCGAGCTGGCAGCTCATCTCGCCGAAGTGAGCCGGCTGCCGGTCGCCTCCGGTGTCGAAGCAGAGCACCGTGCCGTTCTCTCGCGACGCGACGGTACGCATCATCTGCTTCTGCGGATGGCCGCCCGCCGCTTCCCAGCGGGCCTCTTGCGCCATTGTCTCCTCGGGTGTCAGGTCCTGGTCGGCAAGGGAGTGCACCTTGACCGGCAGGGCCCGCCCGACCAACACCATGCCCTGGCGAAGGGGACGGAAGTCCGCGGAGAGGACGGTGTCGGTGACGCCGCACTTCCATAACGCGTCGGACACATTGCCGCCGTAGCCCGCGCGGCGGAACCGTTCGATGCGTTGGAGGTCGGTGACGTCGAGCCGGCGTGGGTCGGTGCGGGCATCTGGGTGGGACGTGGACGGCATGCCTACTCCTTGTCGCGGTTGTTCGTGGCGTCGATCAGCCCACGGACATAGCCGATCGCGAAGAGGCGACCGAGGGTTTCGTACCCCGGCTTTTCGTTGGACTCGCCCGCCATCGTCGGTACGTGGTCGACACGAAGGTAGCCGTCGAAACCGACGTCGGCATAGGTGCGCATCGCCGCTGCCATGTCCGTCTGGCCTTCGTCCTGGAACGTTTCGACGAACCTTGCCGGCCCGCCGAGGACATCACGGAAATGGACGAAGAAGATCCGCTTGGCGGCACCGAGCAACCGGATGGCGGCCGGGACATCGACCCCCATGGAGGAGACGGTTCCCTGGCAGAGGGTGACGCCATTGGCTGCACTCGGCACCAGGTCGATGACGCGCTTCATGGCCTCGGGAGAGGTGAGGATCCGGGCGATGCCGCGGATCGGTGAGATCGGCGGGTCGTCGGGGTGGACGGCGAGCTTCACGCCCACGCGTTCGGCGACGGGGACGACCCGCCGCAGGAAATAATGCATGTTCTCCCACAGCTCGTCCGCGGTCACTTCGCCCCAACGGGTGAGCGGTGCGTGAGCGAGCAGGGAGTGGTCGTAGCCGGTGACTAAGGCTCCGCCGCGGCCGGTCAGGTGCATCGACGTGCGTTGCCAGCTCAGTCCGGCCATCCAGTTGTGGCAGATGACCGCGATGCCGAGTCGGCCCATGTTCTCGATCAGCTGGCAGAAGTGGTCGATGTGGATGTCGCGGTCGGGTGCACCGAGCTTGATCGGCTCCTGGATGGCCGCGGGCGCGGACTCGATGACGCTCAGCTTTAAGCCCGCGTCGGCGAAGCGTTGCCGTAGTCGGAAGAGGTGGTCGAAATCCCACGGCGGTGGGTGTCCAGGACCTTCTGGCACGCTCGCGACCGCGTGGTCGACGCCGAGCTGGCGACACAGGTCCCACATCTGGGACCGCTCAGCTGGCAACGCGTCGGCGAGCTTGATCGATAACGGCACGGCCACGACTCTCCTTCAACGGGGAGAGGCGCCTCCCCAACAGCCTGTTCCACGCCATGCTAGTATACAACAATATGATCGTAGTCGACGTTCCGGCGGTGCGCCCGGTACCCGTTCCGCGTCAAGGTTCCTGGCAGGGTCGTACGTGATCCTGGTGTAAAGCACCTGCAGATCGTGCGCAGCGAGTTGGGCGAACGGTCAACGGCGAAGCTCTCCCGGCGATCTCCGCCACACTGACCTGATGTGCCGGCTGAGATGACTCGGCGAGTGGAACCCACAGCGCGCTGCGATAGCGACCAGCGGCAGGTCGGAGGTTTTCAGCAGGGTTACCGCGTGTGCGAGACGGATCTGTCGTAGTCGCGCGGTGGGCGACATCTTTCGTACGGTCTGGAAGTATGCACGAAGGGTGGAGGTCGACACCCCACCGCGCTCGTCGGGGAGAACTCCCGTGCGTTGCGACCGACTCCATCGGCGGGATCGCACCGTTGCGAGAGCATGGGCTTATCTCACAGTCCCTCCTGTCTCGATGTGAAAGCGTTTGGCGGGATCGCTACGTGATCCTGGACGACCTGGACCGACTTCCGCTTGTCGTGTCTCACGGTGACGCGCTACCGAGGAACATGCTCCGCCGAGAACAGGAACATGTGCTGGAGGTCGACTGGGCGCAACTCGGCTACAACACGGTTGGCTCCGACCTAGCGAGCCTCTACCTCTACTCGTCTACCGAGATCGACAACCTTGTAAGGGCGTATGTCGACGGTCTCGCGGGCGCTCAACAGATCGATGGGAGGCTGGTCAGATACGCGACGATTCGTGTAGCGGCGCTGATCGCTGTCTTGCGGGCTTCAAGAGCAGTTGCGGCCGAGCATGGCATCGATGGTTACATCGGGCGCCTCATCCGAGCCGAGCTCCTGCTAGCCGAGGTGTCCCGATGACCAGCGCCCCGTAGCAAGCCCCGTCGAGCGGGCTAAAGCGGGATTGCGGACGCGGCTCACGCTCCGGGCGTTCTTGCCGACCTGGCGCACGCCCTCGGATCCGTACTGCTCGAACCGCTCGACTGTCGCGGAGTAGAGGAAGCGGTCCCTGCGCTTCGCAGAGCGGGGGAGGGCCTGACGCAGGTAGCGTTCGTCTCGGATGTTGCCTTGCCGTTCCGCGACAACCCGTCGACCAGGGTCCACCTGATATCGGTAAGCCGTTTCCGCGAGGTCGCCTCGGCCGTACCCGGAGGGATGAAGCTCTTTGGCAGCAACACGAGTGCTGGACGCGTCAACGGTCGACATCGTTGAGTCGCATGCCGTCGAGCTGGTCTTCGAATACATGGCAGCCACCCAGCAGGAAGCCGGCCGGCATGTACCCGCACGCGTCGACCAGCTGCCGGCCGGGTTGCGCTCGGAATGTGAGAATCTCTCGGCGGTGTTTCGGCCGCCGGGTGCCCTCCTGCTCGCCTACGACGCCGAGCGGCCCGCAGGCTGCGTCGGGCTTCAGCCTCGGAAACCGACTGGAACCGCCGAGGTCAAGCGGCTCTATGTGCGCCGGTCGCATCGCAGAGATGGGATCGGCCGGATGCTGATGGGCCACGTGCACGAACTCGCCGCACAACGCGGCTTCGACAGGCTCGTCCTCGACGTCATGCCCACTCGCAGTCAGGTCATCGATTTCTACCGACGCCTTGGCTATACCGAGACCGAACCTTTCGCCACTGAGTCACCCGACCCGATGATCTACATGGAAACGCAGGTGGTGCCTGCATAACTGTTGTGGGCTGTTCTCCGAAGACAAGGGGCAGCTCAGATCCGGGGACTGCAGTCACAGAGCGCAACCTTATCCATCGCGTCGCCCGACGATCCGGGGCCGCCGCACAAGCTGCGATCGGCGCTGCGGCGCGTGAGCTGCACCTTCCCACCGTCCGCGCAGAAGCCACCCGGCTGGCCGAGATCGCGGTCCGGGAACGCCAATCATACTTGGCGTTTCTCGCCGAAGTACTCGCAGCCGAGGTCGACGAACGTGCCGAACGACGACGCACCAGGCGAGTCGGCGAAGCGAAGTTCCCGCGCATCAAACGCCTTGCCGAGTTCAACCTCGACGCCGTCCCGACCATCGCCCCCGCGCAACTGGCCACCCTGGCCACCGGCGCCTACATCGACGCCGGCGAGCCCGTGGTCCTGCTTGGCGATTCCGGCACCGGCAAGACCCATTTGCTCGTCGCGCTCGGCCTGGCCGCCTGTGAGCAAGGCCGCCGAGTCCGCTACACAACTACCGCTCAGCTGGTCAACGAACTCGTCGAAGCCGTCGACGAACGTCAGCTTTCTCGAGTCGTTGGCCGCTACGGCCGCCTCGACCTGCTCCTGCTCGATGAACTCGGCTACGTCCAGATCGACCCACGGTGCCGAGCTGTTGTTCCAGATCATCACCGAACGCGAGGAACGTGCCAGCATCGGGATCGCCCCTGAACCGTATCGCCGCCTATCTCGCTGGTGAGGTGACGGAGCGCGGTGGGCAACCTTACCGAACACAGGGTCACCACCCGGACGGCATTCTCACCACGAGTGAGGGGGCACGGGCGGATACTGAGCCTTGCCCCCGCGCTTCCGGCAGGGGACCGGCAGTCGGCATACCCGGATTGAGCAGCACTGGAGGACCCTCTATGTGTGGAATCGTCGGAATGATCTCCACCCACTCGGTGACCCGCTCCACGGTGGAGCGCCTGGCCACGCTCGAGTACCGCGGCTATGACTCCTACGGCGTCGCCGTGCCCGCCGACGAGACGTTCGCGGTCACCAAAAGCGTCGGCTCGGTCAGCCGCGCGCTGGCGGTCGGCGCGTTCGATCAGGTCCCGGACGCCACGCTCGCACTCGCGCATACGCGCTGGGCCACCACCGGCGCGGTGACCGACGACAACTCCCATCCGCACCTATCCTTCGACGGCCGGGTCGCGATCGTGCACAACGGTGTGATCACCAATCACGCCCAGATCCGCCGCGAACTGGAAGCCGACGGCATCACGTTCGCTTCCGACACCGACAGTGAGATCGCCGCGCACCTCATCGCCTGCCAACTGCGGGACGGGCACGACGTGCCGACCGCGATCGGGCTGGCCACCAACGCGCTGGAAGGCGAATACGCGCTCGCGGTCCTGACCCTCGATGACCCGCACGCGGTGTATGGGGCCAAGCACAAGTCGCCGCTGGTGCTCTGCCACGACGGCCAGCAGGGGGTGCTGGCCTCCGACCAGATGGCGCTGGGCGAGATCGACGCCGATCTGCTGTTCCTCGACGACGGCGACATCGTCCGCCTCACCGTCGACACCGCGCAGGTCGTCACCGCCGGACCCGACGGCACGCCTATTCCGGTCGAACGGTCCTACACGCGGCTGGACGAGCGGACACAGACCGTCGAGAAGGGCGACTACCCGCACTGGATGATCAAGGAAATCCACGAGACCCCGGCCGCCGCGCGGACCGCCGCAACCATGCGCGACGAGCAGTTCACCGGCGTGCTAGACCCTCACGCCGACCGCTCGGTCACCCTGGTCGGCTCCGGCAGCGCTTACTACGTCTCCCACCTCGGCCAGTACTTCCTCGCCCAACTCGCCGGTGTCCGGGCGATCGCGTTGCCCAGTGACGAAGCCGAACCGCTTGCGCTGCTCAAGCCAGGGGACAGCCTGATCGCGGTCTCCCAGTCCGGCGAAACGTTCGACACCCTGGAAATCTGCCGAGCCGCCGTGGCCACCGGAGCGGTGGTGACCTCGATCAGCAACACCCCCAACTCCACCCAGGAACGGCTGTCCAGCCACGTCATCCGCCAGGGCAGCGGCCCAGAAATCTGCGTGCTGTCCACCAAAAGCATCATCTCCCAAATCGTGCTGCTGGCCCGCCTCGCCCTGGAAACCGGACGCGCCAACGGCCACCTCGACCAACAGCGCTACCGCGACCACCGAGGCTCGCTGGACCGGCTGCCTGAGACCCTGCGCGCCCACATCGGCACCGCCGCCGGCGCGATCCAGGAGCTCGCCACGAAATACAGCCACGTCTCCGACTGGTTCTTCCTCGGCCGCGGCGCCCTGTTCCCCGCCGCGTGCGAATCCGCGTTGAAGTTCAAGGAAGTCTCCTACCGCCACGCCGAAGGCGCCGCGGCCGGGTTCTTCAAGCACGGCACGATCAGCCTGATCGACGCCGACTTCTACACCGTCGCCCTGCTGCCCGAACGCTCCAGCGACCCCGACCGCCACGCCGCGACAATGGCGGCCGTCAGCGAGATCGGCGCCCGCGGCGGACCGGTCATCGGCATCGGCCCCACCGACATCCACCCCGACGAACGCCGGGCCTTCACCGAATACCTGCCACTGCCCTACCACGGCGACGACCCCGCCGACATCGTCCTCCAACTGGTCACCGGCCAACTACTGGCCTACTACTGCGCACTCGACCTCGGCCGCGAGATCGACCAACCCCGCTCACTGGCCAAATCCGTCACCGTCCGCTAAACCGCCACGCGCATGGTCACACGGTGACCCTTACCCGGAACTGAGGTGATCCGTGTGACCACGCCCCAGCGCTGGCTCCCCATCCCCCATGCAGCCGACTCCCAACGGGCGGCTGCACCTGGGTCACGGCGGCGGCCCCTGCCTGCGCGCCGACCCCCGAGCCCTGCGCCGCGACGGCCACACCGCCCACATCGTCACCGGCACCGACGCCTACGAAAACTGGATACTCGCCGACGCCCTGAACACCGGCCGAAGCCCAGAACAAACCCGCAGGCACTACCACGCCGGGATCGCCGACGATCTCACCCACCTCGGCATCCGGCTCGACGACTGGATCAACCCCCTCGACGCGGAACACCGCGACGCCTACCAGCGACTGCACCACGACAAACTCGCCGCGTTACAAGCACTCGGCCGCGCCCCCCAGGAAACCGAACCCGTACCGATCGGGCAGCACACCGGGCGGGTGATCTCCGGAACGTTTCTCGCCGGAACCTGCCCCGCCTGCCACGCACCTGCTGGCGGGCCATCCACCCAGACCCTCCCAGCGGGACAACCCCGAAGGCGCGGTGGGGCCAACATTCACGACGACCGATGGGGCCAGATCACTTGACGAAACTCATCGCCGGCTTGGGCGGTTGTCTGCGTCGTGGGTGCGGTCGCGTGGAACACAACGACCAAAAGAGTGCCACGATCAGCCACTGCGATCAGGTCGCCTATACGTGCTTCGATGCGGTTTTCTCGAACACCTCACGTCGCGCAGTCTGGGTGAGCTCCTCGCCCGGGAGCGCCATCCCGCCGGGCAACGCCCAGAGTCGTAGCCCGTAACTTTGCCGCACTAGCAGCACACGACCGTCACTGTCGCCGACCAGCTAGGAGTAGGTCTAACGAGCAAGTTTTGAGTCTTCTGTCCTCGGGACTGGACGCTCTCGATACTCGAGGTGGACCTGCAACGACACCGACCCGGGAGCACGCGCCCGTCCGCAGCGGGACCATCGGCAACGGGGTACCCGCGGCGCGGGCACGATACGGGCACAGATAGCCGGGACCAGCCGGTGTCAGCCGGAGCTAGCCGGACAGCCGATGATCAATAGCAGCTGCAAACCTGCAGGTCAGAGGCCAGTTCGAGGAGGCCAGGTGGGGTGCCCCCGGCAGTGTGCTGGCTCAGGACATCGGAATGGGGTGTCTCACGACATCGGAATAGGAATGTCTCGGGTCATCGGCATGGCGGGTCAAGTGCCGCTGGCCGGTTGGCAGAGGCTGCCCGGTGTCGAAACGTCGTCTTGTCATCACCGCCGTCCTCGCCGGCGCATCACAGTCCGAGACCGCCCGCACCTACGGTGTCTCCCAGAGCTGGATCAGTCGTCTCATGGCCCGCTACCGCGCGGCGGGCGAGGCCGCGTTCGAGCCGGACTCGCGGGCACCAAGGACCAGCCCCGCCTCGGCCGCCGAGGAGACCGTCCAACTCGTCCTCGAACTACGCAAGAAGCTCGCCGAGCAGGGTCTGGACGCCGGCGCAGACACCATCGGCTGGCGCGCCTGACCCACCACCACCAGATCACCGTGTCGCCGGCCACGATCAACCGAATCCTGGTCCGCCACGGCACCCTCACCCCCGACCCGTCCAAACGGCCGAAGTCGTCATACATCCGCTTCGCCGCGGAGCAGCCCAACCAGTGCTGGCAGTCCGACGTCACGCACTACCGGCGCACCAACCCCGACGGCACACCCAGCACGGATGTGGAGATCTTGTCCTGGCTCGACGACCACGCCCGCTATGCCCTCAGTGTGACCGTCCACCCCCGCATCACCGGCCAGATCGTTGTGGCTACCTTCGGTCAAACCGATACCCAGTATGGGATTCCGGCGTCCACGCTGAGGGACAACGGCATGGTCTTCACCACCCGGCTACCCGGTGGCAAAGGCGGCCGCAACGCCTTCGAGACCGAACTCCGCGCCCTGGGCGTGATGCAGAAGAACTCCCGCCCCAACCACCCCACCACGTGTGGGAAGGTCGAGCGATTCCAGCAAACAATGAAGAAATGACTGCGCGCCCAAGACCCCCAACCGTCCACCATCGCCGACCTCCAGACACTCCTGGACGCGTTCGTCACCGCCTACAACAACAACCGGCCACACCGGTCCCTACCGAACCGGGCAACCCCGGCCACCGCCTACACCGCCCGCCTCAAAGCCACCCCCGGCAGCCGCCACACCGACACCCACCACCGCCTCCGCCACGACCGCATCGACAAAGCCGGCAAGATCACCCTGCGCCACCAAGGAACGCTCTACTCCATCGGCATCGGCCGAACCCACACCCGAACCCGCGTCCTCGTGCTCGTCCAAGACCTCGACATCCGCATCATCGACGCCGCCACCGGCGAACTCCTCCGCGAACTCGTCCTCGACACATCCAAGCGCTACCAACCCACCGGACAACCACCCGGACCAACCCGCTAAACAACAGACGGCCGAACCCACCACTATTGGGTTCGGCCGTCCGGGATGTCGTGAGACATCACAAAGCGCCCCCGGCAGGATTCGAACCTGCGACACACGGTTTAGGAAACCGTTGCTCTATCCCCTGAGCTACGAGGGCTGGCTCGGCGCTGGCCCAGCGTATCGATGAACCAGCCCCGGTCCGGCGTCGGGCACGCCGACGTGCCGACGCTCAGTAGCCGCGCTCGACCTCGATCACGCCGACGAGCTCCTCACCTGCGATGTACCGACGTACGTTCTCGCCCACCCGTTCGGCCAGGCGAGGCATCAGCAGATGCGAAGGGTTGGCCGAGTGCGGGCTGATCAGCGCCCGCGGCTCGCTCCACAATGGATGGCCGTCGGGTAGTGGTTCGGGGTCGGTCACATCGAGCCCGACGCCGCCGATCGTCCCGGCCGCCAGTGCCTTCACGACGGCGTCGGTGTCGATCAACGATCCGCGCGCGATGTTGACGAGCCACGCGTGGGGCTGCATGAGCGCCAGCTCCCGTTCCCCGATCAGCGCCTGGGTCTCAGCGGTGGCAGGCGCGCCGATCACTACGACGTCCGACGCGGAGAGTACGCCGTCCAGCCCTGCCGGCGTGACGGTCGACGCCGCGCCTGGTACGGGCGTTCCCGATCGGGTGATCGCCAGCACCCTCACCCGGAACGGCGCGAGCAACGGGATAAGCGCCCGCCCGATCCCGCCGCACCCGACGATGCCGACCGTCTTGTCGAAGAGCGTCCCGACGTTGGGCCGCGTCCAGGTCTGTGCACGCGCCAAGGTGTGCAACTGCCGTACGCCGGCGAGCATGAGCGCGAGTGCCTGTTCGGCGACGGTCTCGGCGTAGCTGCCGACCGCGCTCGAGTAGATCTTGCCCGTACGAAAGACGTCGGCGGCGAACCACGACTCGACCCCAGCCGATGGGAGCTGCACCCACCGGATGCCCTCGTGGTCGACCTCGGCAAACTCGGCCGGCGAGCCACCCCACCAGACGATCGCCTCAGCGGCGGTACTCGTCTCGGTGGGTTCGCCGCCGGCGTTCTTGACCGCCTCGATCAGCTCCGGCGTCGCTCGGGGGCCGACGTAGATCTTCCGAGTGCGCGCTCCGTCAGTCATCTGACCATTATCTCGGCCCAGCTCCGGGCGGCCGCTCACGGGTACTTGATGTCGACCTCGGTCACGTCCAGCAGATAGTGCTGCGCCGAGTTCAACCGGTCGAACGTCGAACGCCGCAGATAGGCCTTCTGGTCCAGCTGTTGGGGGATGTCCCGCCGGCAGAACGCCGAGTGCATCGCCCGCCGCGGCCGGTCGGAGCTGTTGAGGGTGCCGCCATGCCACAGGTGACTGTTGAAGACCACGACGGTACCGGCGGGTGCGAGAAGCTGCACCTGGTCGGGGTGGTCGTCCGCGGGATCGGCCATCGCCTGGCCGGGGAGTACGCCGCCCAGGTGCGACCCGGGCACGACCCGGGTGGCGCCGTTCTCGGCGGTGAAGTCGTCGAGCAGCCAGATCGAGTTGCACACGCGGTAGTCGCCCGGCTGGACCGGCTCGCCGTAGTCGGTGTGCAGGCCCTGACGTCCCTGACCAGGCAGCGCCGCCCTGCTGTTGAGAGAGAACATCTTGAACGTACCCAGGACGTGATGGATCGCTGCGAGCACGCGAGGATGGGAGAGGCACACCTCGAACATCGGGTCCTTGTTGACCAGATCGGCCAACCTGTCCGTGCCTTCCTCCTGGTGTACCTCCAGACCTGCTTCGGCGCCCTCGGCGGCAGTGAGTTCGGTCAGTCGAGCATTGAACTTGTCGACCTCGCCTTGCGTCAGAATCCCGTACAGGGGCAGGAATCCGTTGCGGTCCAGAGCTGCCTTCTCCTCGGCCGAGAGCGTGTCCTCTGCTACGCCGAGCTCGCGTAGGGCGGCGGTGATGTCCATGGGCGTTCGCTCCTTCCACACACCTTCCTCGCCGAAATTATCGCCAGGGAAGGGCCCGCGGGCCATGCAGGACGCGACGAGCCCTATGCACAGAACGCCAGATCTGGGCAAGCTAGGGCCATGTCCGCGCTGCTCCCGCGATCCCAGGCAAAGATCGCCCCGGGTGCCGTCCACGTCCCTGACTGGCTCGACCTGGACACCCAGCGGCAACTCGTCCAGGCGTGCCGGGAGTGGGCCACCGGTCCGGCCGGCATGCGGGCGACGCGGCTGCCCAGCGGTGGCGTGATGTCCGTACGCACGGTCTGTCTCGGCTGGCACTGGGTCCCCTACCGTTACACCCGCACCGTCGACGACGGCAGCCCGGTACGGGAGTTCCCGGACTGGTTGGGGGAGCTGGCTCGACGCGCGGTCGGGGAGGCGTACGACGATCCGGCGGCCGCGGAGGCCTACCAACCCGACATCGCGCTGATCAACTTCTACGACGACAACGCCCGGATGGGCCTTCACCAGGATCGCGACGAGCGCAGCTTGGCTCCGGTGGTGTCGCTGAGCCTCGGTGACGCGTGCATCTTCAGGTTCGGCAACACGCGCAACCGCAACCGGCCGTGGACCGACGTCGAACTCCGGTCCGGCGACCTGTTCGTCTTCGGCGGCCCGTCGCGGTTGGCGTTCCACGGCGTACCCAGAGGACTGGTCAATCCGCAGCCACCCGACGGCGTGGGTGGGGAGATCGGGCTGGGCCACGGCCGGTTGAACATCACCATCCGCGAGTCGGGTCTGCGCTGATGCCTCCACGTCGAACGAACGCGGGCGCGCGGGCCGGGAGCAGCGCGAGCGACGATGCCCCCCGACTCCTCGGAGCGGGCGTGCACGTGGCTCCCCGCGGGCGGCACTTCCCCGTCCACGCGCACGGTTCCTGGGAGCTCGTCTACTACCTGCAGGGGCGGGTGCGCTGTCCGATCGGTGAGGAGTGGTACGACGCGATGCCTGGCACGGTGCTGGTCACCCCGCCGGGAGTGCCGCACGCGGAGTACACCGACGCGGGCTACACGAACCGGCACATCCAGGTGCAGGCGCCAGCGAGCCAGGCCTGGCCGCGGGTGTGCTATGACGACGGTGACCGCTCGCTCGGCCGGATCTTCGACGCTCTCACCCAGGAGGTGGCGCACCCGGGACCGGATCGCGACGACATGGCTCGTCTCCTGCTCGCCGAGCTGGACCTGCGGCTGCGGCGGGCCCGAGCCACTGTGGACGTGCCCTCCGGGGAGCGGTTGGTGGCTGGGGCCGAACGCCTTGTCGAGGAACGCTTCGCCAGCCGGATCCGGATCGCCGACATCGCCGCCGAGCTGGGGGTGTCGCCGTCGGGGCTCCGTGCGTACTTCGCGAGGTTCCGTGGCACCACCCTGAGGGCGTACCTCCATGCGGTGCGGCTGCGACACGCGATGGGTTACCTGCGCAACTCCACGTTGACGCTGCAGTCGATCGCGGAGTTGACGGGGTACGACTCGGTGAGCCACCTGAGCCGTCACGTCAAAGCGGCGACGGGCGCGTCACCTGGAACCCTCCGCGGCCCGCAGCGTTCCTGATCCCGGTCGAGCACAGGGCGCCGGAACGAGTGGAAGGCCCGGTGGCAAGAAGAAGCCCGCCGGTCAGTGTGAGGGAGGGATTCCCCACACCGACCGGCGGGCGGTCAAGCGCCGAAGCGCTCGGATTCTGCTGTGACGACCGTCAGGTCGTCAGTGCCGGATCAGGCGACGGAGCTTGAAGCCGGCGAGGCCGACTCCAGCCAGCATGAGCGCGATCACAGCGCCCCAGCCGAACGTCGCGAGCGGCGCCTTGTTGGACGCAGGTGCCAGGTCGGCGTTGACCGCACCCTCGCCCTTGACTCCGCCAGCCTCAGCACCGGCCTTCACACCGGCACCGTCGGCCTCGACCTGCGCACCAGCACCGGCCTGCGGAGCTGCCGCGCCGGCCTTGACACCCGGCTCGGACACAGCAGCGACGTTGCTGCCGCAGTCCACCTTGCCGAGCTCCAGGTCGACGAGACCCGGGTAACCTGTCTCGACACCGAGGGCGGTCACGCTGATCTGTCCGGCCTTAGCGGTCTGCTCGCCGACCTGCAGGTTGGCGAGGCGCACCGCGTCGAGCTGGTCAGCCGGAACCGCGGCGAGAACCTGGTCGAGAACACCGGTGACCTCGACCGGCAGCTGGCTCTGAACCTTCGACAGGACGTCGGTGAGGTTCAGGTCCAGGCCCTCCGGCGGAACGCTCGCCACCGGAATCTGCTGTCCGTTCACCACCGCGACGACCTGGGCCTCAACCGGGCTGGCCTTGCCGAACGTGTCGCTCGGCGTGGACAGGCAGTTGGCCGTGATCGACTTGCCGACCACCATCAGCTGGATGTCGGGCAGACCACCGGTCGGCAGGCTGCCGAGGGCCGGCAGGCCACCGAGGGCGGGAAGCTCCCCAAGGCTGAGGTCCGGCAGCGCCAGGTCCGGAGACTCGACGTCAGGCACCCCAGGAATGGGCAGCGTGCTGGTCAACGGCAGGTTTCCGGTCAGGTCGCCGGTCGACGGAACCGCCGGCAGGAGGCCACCGGTCGACGCCAGGTTGCCACCGAGGCCACTGAGCAGGCCGTCGGCGAGACCGTCGGTCAGGTCACCTGTCGCCGGAAGACTCGGCAGCGCCGGAAGACCCGGGAGCTCTCCACCCAGCAGGGCGGTGAGGCCAAGCGCGTCGAGCGTCCCGAGCGACACCTGGATCTGGCCATCGCCACTGACCAGGCAGCCATTGTTGGCACCGAGCTGGACGACACCGTTGGCACCGACCACGCCCGCGCATGCGGCGGCGTACCCATTGGGAGTCGTGGCGGCGTCCTGTCCGAGTGCACCGACGAGCGCGACCTGCTGATCACCGATCATCGGCAGCTCAGGCGCCTTGACACCCTTCACAGTTTCCAACGCGCCATCATTAACCGAGAGGTAACCGCCACTACCGGCAACCTGTCCGCCCACGCTGACGTTGAACGAGTTGGCCTGCGCGCGGCTGACCGTCTCTCCAGCAGCGATGTCACTGCCATTGCCGCCGCCCGCGCTGGCTGCAGCCGGAGCCGCGGCAAGTGCCGACACCACGGCAAGGCTCGCGCCGACGACCGCGGCACGTCCTGCCCATGCTCCAGCTCGGATGAGCTTTTCCGGGGACGACCCCGGTCCACGCATCACCATCGACGCTGTCACGTCCCTCCACTATGCGGAAATTGCCATGCCCCCCAAGGCACTCTTGTGGCCCTGGCGTTATTTCCCTTGTGTGCTGGAGGAACGAGTCATTAAGGGGGAAGTTACGCCTTCTGCGGTGAATTTTCCGATTAGGAACGATTCACGGGACGCCGCTGGCTGGGTCGGCGGTGCCTGCCCCGCGCGTACCACGGCCAGGGGTGGCGTGTCTTGGTCCCGTTCCGGTCCTCGGGCCGCATCGGCAGGCCCCCATGCTGCACTGTGCGGGTGGCACGCGTCATGGAGGGCCCCTGGGTTCGCCCGTCGGCCCTGGTCAGGCGTTCGCGAGCTGCGTCTAGCTCTCGCTCAGGCCGTCGATCGTAGCCATCTCGGCAGAGGTCAGCTCGAAGTCGAGTACGTCGACGTTGGACTCGATGCGTTCGCGTCGGGCCGACTTGGGGATCACCACGATGCCATGCTGGACGTGCCAACGGATGATGACCTGCGCGGCGGTCTTGCCGTGTGCCCCGGCGATCTCGACGAGGGCCGGGTCGTCGAGCCGCGCCGCCCGGAACGGGCTGTAGCCCTCGAGCACCACTCCGCGTTCGCGCATCGCGTCGAGTACGCCGCGGTCGAACTGGAACGGGCTCCACTTGATCTGGTTCGCCGCGGGCGCCTGCCCGGTCGCCTCGATGAGCTCGTCGACCTGCGCCACGGAGTAGTTGCTCACGCCGATGGCACGGGCCAGGCCCTGCTTCTGCGCCTCGACGAAGACCTGCCACGAGTCGACCCCGGCCGTTCCACCGGGTGGCCAGTGGATGAGCCACAGATCGACGTACGGCGTACCAAGCTTCTCCAGGCTCTCCTCGAGCGTCTGGCGTTCGCGTCCCACGTGGTCCGGCGGCATCTTGGTCGTGACGAAGATCTGGTCGCGGGGTACGCCGCTGTCACGCAACGCGGCGCCGACCTGGGACTCGTTGCGGTATCCGGTCGCGGTATCGATGTGCCGGTAGCCAATTTCCAGGGCCGTCTGCACGGAGTTGCGAGCCTCGTCGTCGCGAAGCTGCCAGGTGCCGAAACCGAGGAGCGGCATGCGCCCGCCGCCCGGAAGGGCGGCAACGAGGTCGGAGGTGAGGCCGATGTTAGTCATGGGTCAGGTCCTACCCCGTCGACCGGGCGGCTGCCAAGTGAGGGGTCGCGGCGCCGCCCGGCGCTGGCCGCATCCGGTCCGCCGTTGAGTCGGGAACAACAGTGGGGACGTCCAGGTTTGCACCGGCGTGGCTACCGACGTCGCGCACGTTCCGCTGTCCGTACTCGACCTCGCCCCCGTCGGGTCGGGCCAGACTACGAGCGACGCGCTCCATGCCTCTGTCTCGCTCGCCCGGCGGGTCGAGGAGCTGGGCTATCACCGCTACTGGGTCGCCGAGCACCACAACATGCCCGGGATCGCCTCGACCAGCCCGGCGGTCATGATCGCCCATGTCGCGACCCGCACGTCCCGTATCCGGGTCGGCTCCGGCGGGGTGATGCTGCCCAACCACGCTCCGCTCGTGGTGGCCGAACAGTTCGCGATGCTGGAGGCGCTGCATCCGGGTCGGATAGACCTCGGGATCGGTCGTGCTCCCGGGACCGACCAGGCGACCGCGGCAGCGTTACGTCGTACGCCGGAAGGACTGGGAGCAGAGGACTTCCCGCGCGAACTCGACGACCTGCTGGCGCTCCTCGGTGACCCGACCCGGGAAGAAGCGCGGACTCTACGGATCACAGCCACCCCGGCGGCACTCTCGTCGCCGGCGGTGTGGCTGCTCGGGTCGAGCGGCTACAGCGCCCAGGTCGCGGGCACGCTCGGGCTGCCGTTCGCGTTCGCTCATCACTTCAGCGCCCGGAACACCCTGCCGGCGCTCGATCTCTACCGCAGCGCATTCCGGGCGTCCGAGGTGCTCGACAGGCCGTACGCGATGGTCACGCAGGCAGCGTTCGTGGCCGACACCGCCGAAGAGGCCGAGCGGCAGGCCCAGCCCGCGCGGTTGGCGCAGGTCTCGCTGCGCGCGGGCCGACCGCGCGCGTTGCCGAGCCCGGAGGAAGCGGCGGCGCACGCGTGGACCACTGCCGAGCGCGAGATCCTCGCCGCCTCGCCCGGCCGGCCGACGGTAGGCGACCCCCAGGGGGTACGAACCGAACTGGCGGAGCTGGTGGCGGCGACCGGCGCCGACGAGCTGATGATCACGTCCATGACCCACGGCGTCGACGAACGGCTCCGGAGCTTCGAACTGCTCGCGAAGGCCTGGCAGTGAGCGCGAGCGGGACAGAGACTGGAGAGATGACGCCAGCCAAGTACCCAGCCGACGGGCCGGACGACGGAACTGCCCCGGAGTCGGGTGCGGAGTTTGCGGAGTCGAGTGTGGAGTCGGGTGCGGAGTCGAGTGTGGAGTCGGGTGCGGAGCCGGCCGACGGACTTGGCGGCCAGCGGGTCCACGAGCGGGACGACCGTAGTGACCCGGAGCCGGGGGGCCAGCGGGTGACGCGATCGTCGGTGTCGCCGGACCGGATCGGACCGCTGCTTCCGGCCCGGGCGGCCGAGGACGATCCGGCGTCCTGGGGCGATCGCGGGGACGATGACGACGAGCGACTGCGGGCCGACGTACCACCCCACCACGGCGCCTGACCTCCCACGCGCTTCCCGACGACCTCGCCACCAGCCGCCGGCGCAGGCCCCTCGCGTCCGCCGCTCACGTGACCCGGTGACGCCCAAGGCGGGTCACGTGGTGGGGGAACCGCGCAGCACCAGGGACAGGCGAGCGGTCACGGCAGCCCGCGCCAGGTCGGCGGCGACCTCCGGCGGCACCGCCACGACAACGAGACCGCCCTCGGCACCGAAACCACCACCCACCCCACCTCCGCCACCCGCGAGCGCGGAGTCACCCGACAGCAGATCGCCGGACAGGTCACCGCCGCTCGCACCCGAACCGTCTCCGTTCCCGGCAGCCAGCCGCCCGTCTCCCGTACCGGGGAGCACGAGCACTCTCGCCTCGCGCACGACGTACCGGGCCGGCGACCCGGCGTCCTCCGCATCGGTCTCCGCGGCCAGCAGGTCGATCCGGTCACCCACCCGGACAAGGGCCAGTGCGCCAGCGTCGGCCACCCGCACAGGGGCCGCGACCAACTCGCCCTCGGACCGGTCGTGGAGAAGGCCGGGGCCTACCAGGTCGACATCGGTCAGGGGCGCACCCGCGCGGACCGGCCCGGCCAGGATCCGCCCGGTGCGTGGATCGCCTGGCGTCAGGGCGCCGGCGGGTATGACGTCACGGGGGAGAGCGACCGTGCGAACGTCGGAGTCGGCGAGGCGGGCGCCGCCGGGCAGGTCGCGTGCCGCCGCGAGCACCGTGGCGGTCGGCGCCGGTGCGGGTTCTGTCAGGTGGAGCGCCACCGCCATGCCGGCCGCCGCCAGCCCTGCCGCGAGCAGCCGCCGGTGCCACGACACCGCCCGGCGCAGGTCGCGCCCGAACCGTCTGGTCGTCAGCATGTCGATCATTCCGGCAGGGTGAGCGGGATCGGCAGCCCGTCGAGGGCCGTGGCGCACGGGCAGGCTCGCACGGACGGGAGGTCGGGGATCACGGAGTACAGCACCTTGCGCAGGCGGTCCAGGTGGGTGGCGAAGAGCGCGAAGACCTCCGCCTGGCTGACCCCCTCTCCTTCGGTGACACCGGCGTCGAGGTCGGTGACCAGGGCGATGGCGGTGTAGCAGAGGCCGAGCTCGCGCGCCAGAACAGCTTCGGGGTGCCCGGTCATGTTGACGAGCGACCAGCCCGCCGCGGCGTACGACCTGGACTCGGCGCGGGTCGAGAACCGCGGCCCTTCGATCACCACCATCGTCCCGCCACCGGTGGCTCGCCAGCCCGTTCGGTCGAGGGCGTCGAGGACGACCCGGCGACCGTCGGGACAGTACGGATCGGCGAAGCTCACATGGACCGCGCCCGTGTCGTAGTAGGTCTGGATCCGGCCCGACGTCCTATCGACCAACTGGTCGGGGACCACGACGCTGCCCGGGCCGAGGTCGGCCCGCAGGGAGCCGACCGCGCACGGACCGAGGACCTGTCGTACGCCGACCGACCGCAGTGCCCAGAGGTTGGCGCGGTAGTTGATCCGATGGGGTGGGTGCCGATGATCGCGCCCGTGCCGCGGCAGGAACGCGACAGCGCGGCCGCCGACGGTGCCGACGACCAGTGGATCGGACGGCTCACCGTAAGGCGTCGTGACGGCGACCTCGGTGGTGTCGTCGAGAAAGGCGTAGAAACCGGAGCCGCCGATGACGCCGATCTGCGCCCGCGGGGGCGGCGAGGAAGGGGGAGATGCGGTCATGCGGAGAGGCTAGGGAAATTCGGTGGACCCCGAGCGAGTTGTCCACATTCGCAGCCGATCGGGCACCTGTGGACAAAATCTGGCAGTACGCAGCGTCCAGCGCTCGTTGATCGCGGCGGTGTGGAGGGTGGCTCCGTCGCAGGCGGCTAGCTTGTCAACGTGGTCGCCATCGCTCGGCGGCTAGGGCGTGTCTCCTAAAGATGTGGCGTGTGGTCGGCCAGTATTGGTTTCATGATCCGTTCAGGTGTGATCGACGATGGTTTGTGGTCTGTGATCGAGCCGGTTCTTCCTTGTGGGGATGGGCGTCAGGGGCGTCCATGGAATGACCACCGGT
>NZ_JBEEAB010000036.1:0-34690 GCF_040120725.1 Actinopolymorpha sp. B9G3
CGCCGGAATGGAGCCGGTTGAGATCTCTGGACAGGACTGGTTGGACAAGTGGCTGCCCAACCTCGAGAAAGACGGACTCCGGATCGGACTCAACTGGAGTGGAGCTCGCGCCACCGGATACGACCTGACCGTTGCAGACGTGCTGAGGAACCTCGATGCTCGCCGTGAGCCAAGATCCGCCAAGGATCGCCCAAACCCCTGGTAGTGGTGTCATGCCGACCACGGATCGGCGTGCCCGCTACGTGCCCGATCGTGCGGCACGCCAGGGCGATTGTCGGTTACCCACGGTCAACTGAGTGGCGGCCAGCTCGGGCTCGCCAGCAGGCGTGGCACCCGCGTGACGCGATCCAGCGGACGTGGCACATCTTCCAAGCTGGCCATCTTCGAGGCCTACGCGGAGGCCGGACTGGGAGAAGATTGGGAGACGATCACAAGCGTCAACACGACGGAACGGACGGCAACGAGAGGCAACGAGGGCCGCTGACCTGCGACTATGCCAAAGTGCCTGGTCAGCGGGAGACCGCACCAACCATGGCATGGAGGAGGTCTCCGGCCGTACAGATGGATCTCTGTTGACACTTCGCCCCATGTGGGAGGTCTACGGGAGAGAAGCCTTATACGCCTGGTTGCTGGGGGGCTGCGCCCGAGTCGCACGGGCAGGTGCCATCGAGATGCTTGTAGTCGTAGAACCGGGGATGACCGCAGTAACAGACACTCCGCGACATGTTGTCAGGGTCGGTGCTCTGCGTGTACTCGGCGCCACAGGCCGGGCATGGGGCCGGATTACCCGGCTCAATTAGCGGCGAAGGAGTCGGCAACACGCCTAGGGCCAGGGGTTCGGCCTCGATCAGGTCGGCGAAGCAATGGTCGATTGGTGCGGTGACAAGCTCAGCTATCCGGCCATCGTCAAAGACGATCGCGAAGCCACCGAGTGGAGTGTCGAAGCCGCAGCGCGGGCAAGGGTCTGCATAGCCCGGGTACCAGGCTCGCGTGGTTCGCGTCATCGTTGGCGAGGGGTTTGTCTCGTCCCATTCGAGCAGGTCACCAAGTCTGTACTCGCGAAGATCCAGGCGTCCGTGGTGGAACTGAATGTGCCGCGTTTCCCGCTGATGGCAGCGTGGGCAAACGATCCGCGCAACGAGGATGTTGAATATGCCCACGACGTGACCTTAAGTGACTCCTGCACCGAACGCGAGGGGCGACCCAGCCACGCTGAGGATGAGCGCACAACTTCCAAGCTTGCCATCCTCGTGCCGAGGTTTTGCTAACGCTTTTGTTAACAGAGGTGCTGGACGACCATGGACGCCGGGCGACACTACTGGCCGATCGAGTCCCTCCGGTCCGTGTGATCTGGACCTCGATGGACACGACCGGACGATCTTCAGCGGCCTACGAGACAGAAGGCCAGGATCATCCAGCGTCCCTCGGTGTCGTCTCGAACGCGGCAACGATGTGGTCCGTGATGGTGGCGGCCAGCCACATCCAGTCCTCATTCGACTCTGGCGGATGCTTCAACACATCCCGGTCGACCAGCGCTGCTCGAACGACGCTCTCGACCGCTACCCACTTCTTGTCTACCGCCACGAGGGGTCAGTCTGCACCAGCCATGGCATGGAGGGGTCGGGTCCCGCCTCGGCCGCATCCAGGAGCCCGCATAGCAGCGAAGTACAGCAACGCCCGCCCATGACCAGTCGGGCCCGTCCCGACCTGTGGCGGCATGAGGTCCGCCTGAGCGACCGCTATCAAGCCGGGCGCCGATAGTTCGCAGCCAGAGGGTCAGCCGGGCCATTAACGGCGCCATCTACCGAGGACAACAAGGGGTACTCCAGGCCGCTCCAGCCCCTCGCTCCACGCCTGAGAGCGACCTCTGGCCGCCGTAGATGTACGGTTCCCAAGCTGACAGTCCCCGCGGGCGAGGTGCACTCCCTTCTGCACTCGACGGCGCGGACGATGGTGTCGATGAGCACCTGACCGACTACCCGGCGGTTGTGCGCACTACGACATGGCAGACTCATGAGATGACGCTTAGTTCGGCCGGTTCCGGAGAACTGACGGATCCGAACGGTCACACCTGGACCGTTCGTCGGCGGCGCCTCGACTCGCGGACGGTCCGCAGCATGATCAAGCGTGCCGACTGTCGAGTCCTTCTCGGACGAGCTGGAGGAGGGGTGCTCCGGTGGATCGACGCCGACGAACGCCCGAACCTCGTAACCCGAATTCGCGAGTGCTATGCATTGCCCCGCAATACCTCAGGGTGCGCTATCGAGTACATCGGCCACGAGTTCGCAGATGCCGAGGATCGCAGAATGGTCTACACCGAGGAGGAGTGTTAGAGAGCCGGGCGGTACGGAAACGGTGGTCGCCGGGCATGGTCCGCTGTGGAAGTATGACGCCGTGCAACAGGCAGACGCGCCCCTCCTGGTCGATCCCTGGCAGGACCTACGCCACCCCGATCAGGACCTCGCATGCCAGATCAACGCTCTCACCCGCGAGCTGCTCCAGTCGACACAGCAGCAGCGGTCGAAGCGGCGATCGACCTCGATACGTGAGGCTCAGGCCAAGGGGATCTCAGACGATGCTTGGTAACACGATCGGACACCTGCGGTCCGAGAACGATGATCGTGTCACCCAGGCCGCCCTCCGTCTTGGGCTCCTCCTTGAGCGTCACCGATTCTGTAGAGCCGGCGGGCATGGGACGTTGGGCGACGTGGAACGGCTTTTTGGTGGTCATGCGCACCTTGAGCTGTCGGACTCAGATGCCGAGCATGTACTGCAAGGACTGCTGGCCCATGTCGAGGATCGTGACAGCCGAGCAAACCCGGCGGTCATCTGGGCGATCGGTAAGGCACACAACAACCTCGAAGCGATCGAGCGAGTCGCCGAGCTGGCCGAGCGCATCCTCGCCGACCTCGACCACGCCGACCTGCTCTACCAGGCGCTGGCCGTCGTGTCGGTGTGTGCCACCGACCGACACAAGCCCTTACTCATTCGAGCCGCGCGCGAGTGCACTGGAGAGTCCGCTGAGCTGGCACGAAACGTGCTCGCCATGCGCCATTGGAGCTGAACGCCTGCTCGGATGGGAGACTGCCGTCATACCGAGGCTTCAATTGAAACGGCGATGGTATCTAGCTCGTGTTGCGTTCGTGAGCGCTGGTCAGTGCGTCTGACACCCTCGTGATCTCACTCTCGGATCCGCTTAGGCGGGGCATCACGAGTTGGACAGATGTGTATGTGCCTCGGCTGCAGGTCTGCGCGTTGATGGCTTGGGGGCGTTCACGTGTGGGGATCAGGTTCACAATCCTGGAACTTCCGCTCGGCTGCCCTTGGATCTCCAGCAGCGAGGAGAACAAATCACAGGCGCGATCCGGGTCGATCTCCGTACCTGACGCGATCTGCTCGCGAGCCGCTTCCAGCTTCCGGGAAGTCTCCGAATCATCAAGCATCCCCGACGCCTTTACCTGCTCTATTATCGCGGCCAGCTGCCTTGCCCACGTTCCCGCCGGAACACTTACCACCTGGACGCCGATCCCGGTGGACGCTCGCCACTGGCATGCGGGCAGTCCACCGACTTTCATAACCATCGGTTCCGGCAACTCCTCTCCGGCGAGCGTGGACAGCTCCGCCGGTGTGAGAAGTTTGCACAAGGCGTTCGGAATAGGTGCCGCAGCCGACCCAGAGGACGGCTCCACTGGGCTCTCGGTGATCTGGCTCCCCGGCGTCGGCGCTGTACCGGACTCGTTTGACATACACCCAACCAGACCTAGCAGCGCCGCCGCGCTAGCAGCCGCTACCGCCGGCGTCACCCACATCCAGCCGACACGCTCCAAGCTTGGCATCTGGCTCTCATTTCGTTGTGTCGACTGCGCGGAGGCTAGCAGAGCCGCGACTGGACCGCATGATGTCCTGGACGGCTATGGGCAGCTCGCGACGTTCTTGCCCGAGTTGCTCCCTAGATGGCTGTTCTGAGCTGAGGGCGGCGTAGTCAGTGGGTGAGTTCGGCCACTGGACTGGCATCTGGGGTGATCGCCATAAGGAATCTCAATGCTGTTGTTGATCATGCAGCGGTTGCTGCGGTCTCGAACTCGGTGAGGGCTTCGTGTGGGCTGCGGTAGCCGAGCGTGGAGTGCAGCCGTTGCCGGTTGTAGAAGACTTCGATGTACTCGGCGACGGCGACCCGAGGTGGAGAGTGGCTTCGAGCGGACGCCCTTGCGGGCAGCGGCATCTGGCCAAAGCCGGAGTCCTTGGAGACGGTTCGACTCCTCCTCGTCGCCGGTGCCACGGTCCGTCCCCACGATGACCCGGCCGTCGTCTCGGCGGTTGCCTCTGAATCGCCCCCGGCCGTCGTGAGGCTTCTCCTCGAGCATGGCGCCGATCCGAGCGCCGTGAGATCCGACGGCGCCCCCGCGATCGTTGTCGCTGCGATGCGACGCAACGCCGGTCTGATCGAGGAGCTCCTGGCCGGCGGTGCCGAGGTGGATGCCGCCGACGCGAACGGGCGGACAGCTCTGATGCATGCCGTTGAGCGAGGAGGCACGGACGGGATCATCGCGTCGCCGCTTTGCCATGGTGCGGACAAAGACAGGAAGGCTGTCGACGGATCCTCCGCCCATACGCTCGCGCTCGCTTGGGGTCGTCAGAACGTCCGACACATGATGGGTGAGCAGTCCGTCGGTCCCGAAATACTCGATGCTCCCCGAACGGTGATCGACCAGCGCGCCGGCGTGGTCCAGCTGCTTGGCGACGACCGCGCCCTGGAGCAGTTGGCGATGCTCGTCGATCACGCCATCGATGACCTCGGCGCCGACGAATTCGAGACCCTGGTGGGCGCCTCGGCCGAGGACGCTCACCGTGTCACAGACCGCCTGCGCAATGATCGCCGCACAGGCTCATCAGGGGCGCCCTCTTGAACTTGGCCTACGGGCCCCCCATGGAAATGCCGGCGGGCATGACGCGAATCCACCTGGCAGACATCTTCGAGGACCTCAACGAGTTCTACAGATGACCCCACATAGGCACATCCGTGGATTCCAGGTGTCGCGCAGGCCTAGAACCCTGCAGACCACCTGACGAGAGACCAACACACGGATCTGGCAGCCGATGTGCGTGAGCTGGCTCAAGAGCTAGGGTGCGTGGAACGCCACGACTCCGGGTCCCAGCACCTCGTCGTGTTCGATGTCGCCCCCGTATTCGGTCCAGTGCCACCGCCCTCCCCGGATGGTGACCCGGAGGATGCGTCCCTCTGGCGACATGCCCTCTGCGGCGAGTGTGAGGACCTGCCTATCGTCCAGGCGGACAAGCATGTCAGAGCCTTCCGTGGCGGTCTCCGTCAACTGATGCCTGTTGTCGTAGGGACGACCGAACCAGCCAGAAGGAAGTCGAAGGCTGGCGACCTCGTGCTCCGCGAAGAACGTGCGGACAGCGGCCGCGATGGCCGTGGGGTTACCCGAGGAAGTCACCACCTCATCATCCCCGACGGCACAGGCACTGCCCCCTCGAAACGCACTCACATGCCGCGTTCTGCGTCGTCATGCCGATGGGCGGCCGGGCCGTCGGCGGCTTAGGATCCTGTCGTGACGAACGTCGAGCGCAGGCTTGTGGACAGCTTTTGGGACCTCCGTGACGACGCTCATGACCATCCCGGCCGCTGGCAGGGAGTCCCGGCCGAAGTCCTCTTTCAACGGCTCGCCGAGTACGTCGAGCATGCGGAGGAGCGCGGGGAGCCGATGGACTGGCGCGGTGTCGCGGATCGCATGATCGCTTGGCGAGCCAGCGAGGGGGATGGCTGACGCGAGTCGGCTCGACGCGACGGACCGCAGAAGTGAACTCGTTTATGAGTCGGAACCATCAAGCGAAGGGCGTCCGCTCATGCCGAGTCTGAAGCACGACCATGCGGATGTGCGGTCGGGCCAGGGATAGCCTCGTGCAATGACCACCCCCAGATCCGTGGCTCGAATCGTGGAGCGTCGGCGCGAAGCGGCGTTCGTCGACCTGCTTCGCTCGGCCGACGCCGAGTTCGAAGACGCTACCTTCGAGCCTGCCCTCGCTGACGCCCTCCGTGCCGAACCTCGGCTGATCGACCTGTGGGTCACGTGGAGCGCCGACCAGCGTTGGACCCCGACCGCATACGTCGAGGGTAAAGAAACCGGCTGGTACGACTCGGGAAACAGCCCGTCCGCGTTCATCCGGAGCAGGCTGATGCGGTGGCCGACTTGATCCACCGGATGACCGCATGGTTGGCGAGGCGCGAGGTGATCGCCGTCGACAACTGACCGCGCGAACGCACTCTCATGCCGCAATCCGGGCTTCGCACTGTCGCACGTCACCTGGCGCGCGAGTGTCGGGATCACCTGGCACTGGACGATGGCACAGGTCACTTTGTGATCCGCCAGCTGATGTGCGACAGCCTAGACAGGTGTCGGCGTCCGGCCATCTGGCCCTCAGACCGGTAGCGCTCGCCCGACGCAACCGACATGGCTCGTGCCCTTAAAGGCGGTGACATCCGTGCTCACATGGGTGACGATGCTCGGTGTGCTGAGCCCTGCCGACATCCGCGAACGCTTGCGCACTGCAGCGACAGCCGCCCTGAAGGGAAACGTCGCCGGCATGGAGCTCGCAGGGTCCTGGCTCGCCAGCGTCTCCGCTCGGGAGCTTCTTCGCATCGATGGGTTCGCTCGCCAGTATCGGTACGAAGGACCGACGCTGGGTAAGGCACAGCAGTGGACCAGGCAGGTCCTGTCGGGATCTTCATCGGCTGCGTCCCTGGCGAGCATGCATCCCGATGGCTTCGTCCGACAGCGCGCCGTGCGGGTCCTGGCCCGCACACGAACTCCCTTGAGCGAGCGGATGCTCGCTCTGCGAGCAGCAGATCACGTCGCACAGGTCCGTGAGCCGGCCATAGAGGCCGTCTTGAGTCGAACCGATCTTCAGACCGCTGCGCTGATCATGCCAGTACTTCAGCGGTTCGAAACGCGTGCTCGTGGAGTGGAAGCCCGGACCCTCTACCTTGGCGCGATCGAGAACCGGCACGGCGAGCCCCACGTCTGGGCGCAGCTGCGAGAGTCGACAGATCGCGATCTCCGCCGGGTCGCCTTCCGACACAGCCAGGAGCGCGGCCTATTGCGAACAAAGGATGCTGTCGGCCAGCTACCCGTGGAGCGAGACCAAGTTGTGCGCCGACTGCTCGCGAACCTGATCGCCGACAACGCTGAACCCGCTGTGATCCGTGCGGTTCTGCTCCACGCCCGTACGGCTGAGAGCCGAGTCCTCGGATTGGTCAGGCTTGACCCGTCTCAACTCGCCCCAAGTGACGTCGAACCTCTACTGGTTGACTCGTCCGTCCTGGTGCGGTCTTGGGCCCGACAGCGCTGGACGGAGATGGGCAACGACCCTATTGCGGCCTGTCGACAGGTCGCGGGTTCGGCGGCGAACCCCGCGCGTCGGGCACGTGCCTACCTCGCCCTGGCCGAGGCTGGTGCGCAGACCGACCGAGAGGAAGTACTAGACCTCGTACACAGCACGGAACTCGCCCTGCAGAAGGTGGGTTTGCGTCTGCTCGTGGCCAAGGCCACGAGCGAGGACGTACCGGATCTGTTTGGGCTCGTCGCCGCCGAGCACTCGCGAATTGCCCGCATGGCAATCGAAGTCCTCGCGCAGAATCTGGGGCTCTGGTCGATTGCCGACCTCGCGCACCTCAAGCGGGCGACCAACCCGCACCTTCGGCAGCGGGGATGGAGGCTCCACCGCAGCCGCCGAGGCTGGGAAGCCTTGATCGCAGACCTCGAGGTACTCCGGGACCCGGATCGGCATCTGGCAGCTCTGGGGCGCCAGCCCACCGCTCCGATGTATCTGCCACCGGATGAACGACAACAGCAGTACATTGCTGAGCTCCTCATCGACGCCCCACTTAGTCGTGATCAGAAGCTCGCAATCGCCCTCGCCGCTGGACTTCGAGACCTGGTGACCGAGTTGAGGCATTCGCCGCGGTACCCCGTCACCGAACCCACGACAGGACCGACCAAGAGAACAACCCCGTGGCGGCAACGGATCCGGAAATGGACCGGCCGACCATGAGCCGACCCAACATGACCAGCCGCTCGGCCGGGCAGATGGACGAGACCCAGGTGTCGCACATCAGGTGACGGACGACGCGTTAGGGTCCCACCCGACGTTGAGGCCACTCGGAAGCACTCGCTCGCCCACGCGGACAACCTAGCGACCAGCGGACGCAACGTCCGGATCTGCCGCAATGTGCGCGGCCGTACCGGTGAGCGGTGATCGCCATTCGATCTCTGGCAGGCTGCTCCCGTGCCTAGTGCCGACGAACTGTGGGGTCGAAGCCTCGTCTCAGTTTCCTTCGATCCTGTGGCCTGGACGCTCCACCTCGGCGTGGAGGTTGTCGAGAGCGAGGGTAGCGGGGTCACTACCAACTGGTGCTGGATGGCGTCACTGAGTGGCACGTTTCTCGCGACGTTCCGTTGCCGTGGAACTACGCCGAGTTGACTGAGGTGTGTGTCACCGACCTGGAGGACGAAGTGTTCGTCGAGATGGTCCTGTGGACTGACGACACATCGTTGATGGCTCGCTGCTCTCGCATGCGAGTCGACCGGCTGGCCTAGCGGCCACTGCGCAGCGCACTCTCTTGCCGCTGTCTGCGCAAGCGTGTGGACCTTCTTCTGACCGGTTCCCAAGTGGTCGGTGCTTCGAGGGGACAATGGAGGCCACCGATCGGAGGTAAACGTGCTGCTTCCTGGGATCCAGGGTCAGATCGAGCGTCGGCTATTGGTGAACTACCGGGTCGACCCTGAGGCGATAGCCCGCGTGCTTCCCCACCCGTTCCGGCCGCAGTTGGTCGGTGGCGCCGCGGTGGCCGGCATCTGCCTCATCCGCCTGGGCCAGATGCGCCCGAGACACACGCCGCGGTGGGTCGGGCTGCGCAGCGAGAACGCCGCGCACCGAGTGGCGGTCGAGTGGGACACGGCGAGCGGCCCGCAGGCAGGGGTGTACATCCCTAGGCGCGACAGCGACTCGTGGGTCAACGTCGTGCTCGGTGGCCGCATCTATCCCGGCGAGCACCACCGTGCGCGGTTCCTCGTGGACGAGACCGACGAGGACGTTCGGGTGGCATACGCGACCCTGGACGGATCCGCGCGCGTTGATGTCTCGGTGCACATCACCGACCAGCTCGGCGACAGTCGCCTGTTCGCCGGCTTGGAGGACGCCTCAGCCTTCTTCGAGACCGGCTCGGTCGGATACTCCGCCACACGCCGGCCGAACCGGTTCGATGGACTGGGACTGAAGACCTCCGCATGGAAGGTTGAGCCCACATCGGTAATTCATGCGCACTCGTCGTTCTTCGACGATGCCGGCATCTTCCCGGCCGGAACCGCCGAACTCGACAACGCCCTGATCATGCGAAGAGTGCCAGTGCTGTGGGAGGCACTCGCGAGCCTGCGTCTCCAAGCTGAACCCGCCGCATAGACGTCCGTATCTGCCGCCGAGAGTGAAGCGCGACCATGCCGATGAACGGACGTTCTGGTCGTCTCACCGAATGGCGCGCAAGACCTCCAACGCCTCCCGTCGCGCTGCGGCCCAGCGAGGTGACGAATTCAGGGACGAAATGTCCCACAACGGCGCATTCTCCGGCCCGCTCATCCCCTCCATGAGCGCATCGAGAGCCCGTAAGGGCGGAAGTACCTCCGCCCCCAGCCATCCAGCGTCGACGAACTGACGCGCGAGCAGCGCGCCGTCGCCCAGTTCCAGGGCGAGTTCATCGACAGCATGACCAACCCCGAGCGAGTCGATCCAGAACACCTGATCTGTGGCCGGCAGAGCCAAGACCGCAACTGCACGGATGAGGTTGGCGAGCGAGCGCGGAGTCGGACCGTCCATGCGGAGAACCTACCGAGCCAAGTGGCCGCTCATGCCGCCGAGCGTGACGAACGACCATGCCGATGAGCGGAAGTGTGCATCGGAGGCTGGCATGCTCGGCTCATGTCAGCAGATCGCGATCGCGTCCTACTCGAAGAGGTCGTCGTTGACGTTGTGGGAGATGCCGCGCATGCGGAGTGGCTGACGCCCGGGCGCAGTTGGTCTGCGCACGTACGGCTTCGGAGTGCAACCGGCCTCGTCAGTCACCTACTCACCTCGCCGGAATGGCAGGAAGCCCGGTTCGAAGAACCTCGGTGCAGCGTCTTCATCACCACTACCAGTGATGAGGACGACGTTCGGGACGCCTTGGACAAACTCGCCCGGGCAGCGGTCGTGTACCTGTCTTGTGGTGGTCATGTTGAGCAGCGGCGAGGACTGTTCGGCACGCGATCAACTCTTGTCCTCCACACCGACGAAGGCGAGTGGCGAATCGGACGGCGGGGCACGACGGTCCCTGGCTTGATGGGTTGATACGACCGACCATGACGCGACGGGTGCGGGCACACTACTCCCTGTCAGTCTCGGGCCCGCCGCCTCGGGCGAACTCGGCGCCGAGTGTGCGCGCCAGGAAACGATAGTCCTCGATGAGAGGGCCGGTGAGTCGCGGATCCGCCTCGAGCGCATCGCGGAGCCCTTTGGCCAGATCCTCGAGTCGAGCCTCAAAGTCGCCGGCGCCCTTCGAATTACGTCGCTCGAACGAACGCCATCGCCGCCAGCCAATCGCGAGCGTCTTCTCAACGGTCTCCGGCCCAATCACCGGCGAGCCATCACGCCACAGATCGAGCAGGACATCGCGTGCCGCGTTCTTCCGGGCCTCATCCACGACACGAGGATGGCACGCAGGCGCACGGACATGCCGTCGAGCGTGAAGCACGACCATGCCGATGAGAGGGCACGGCTCGACATATGGTTCGTGGGTGCTTCACGAACTGTGGGAGGACCCGGACGACGATGAGGGAGCGGGACCATCGTTGACGTTCTGCCTTGCCGGTCCAAGAGGAGATGCGGCCCGCGCACTACTCGGGAAGTCCGCTCGCCTGACCTGGACTGTGAATGCCGAAAGCCACTTCGAGGCCATGACCCTGTACTACGAGCACATGGGCTGGGGCACATACACGACGGACCACGAATGGGACCGTCGCACCTACGCCGAGCATGGCTGGGAGTAGCGCCCGCTCATGCCGCTGTCCGCGCGTTCGTTCGCGGCCATGAGCGGACGGGCAAGTGGCCTGGGCCATTAGGCTTCCGCCGTGCCCGATCAGTACCGACAGCATCCCGTGGTGACCTGTCACGCCACGATGGGGCGCTGGTCCCGATCCCTGCGGCTCAGGAATCCGACGCGACCGTATGGTTCGCGATACCGACTGAGCCGGACGCTCCGCAGATCTGGGAGGGCCTTCGTGTGCGTCGTAGCCCGAGCGGCGAGACAGCAGAGATCTGCGCGGTGCCCTTGTTCGCCTACGACCTCAACTTCGGCGACGAAGTGGCAGTCATCGCATCCGGTGAGGGTGCGCTGGTCGCTACAGCCATCGTGGTCGACGGGGGCAACAACACGTTTCGGATCTGGCAGGAGGATGCGGACGAGGCTGCGCTGAGGCAGGTTGCGATCGAGTTCGCTGAGATGGGTTGCCTGATCGAGGGCTACAGCGGTCACTTGCTCGGTCTCTCCTGCGATCGGGCGTTGGCCCAAGCAGTCGCGGACGAACTTCATGCCGGCGAGCGGGCCGGGCGATTCACGTATGAGACTGGACGACGGCGAACACACTGATCTGCCGCTCTTCGCTCGCGGGGCACGGCTACACACGCGAGAGGACGATCGTCCAGAAGTCCGGGAGCCCAATGGCCACGCGCTCGTGGCTTCGATCGATCATGCTCAGCCGGGTGATCGATTGGTCAGCGCGATGGAAGCAGTACGGGTCACCCGTTCCGTCGTCGCCGAATGCGATCCAGTCGTCGAGGTAGCCGTCGATGGGGCTCAGCCAACTCTCAGCATCAGCCATCTGATCAAGCGGCCAGATCACCCACCACTGTCCGTGGACGCTGTAATACCCGTTGGCCGCCTTGTAGAGCCGAACCAGTTCATCAGGCAGAAGCGTCCCCAGAGCGTTTTCGACCTTGACGAGATCGTCCGTCGTTGCAGATGGATTTCGACGAAGGCGTTCCTCGCTCGGCCGGGAGTCGGTCACGAGGTCGACTCTCGCCGATGTTCACTTGGAACGCACTCATCTGCCGCGACCCGGGCCGTCATGCCGATGAGCGGATGCTCCGCGTCGGTACGTCGACTACGGTCGGACCGTGACCGAACTCCCGGCCCAAAATGTGCCCTCGGCAGCTTCCAGCCCGTGGTGGAAGTTGCGCGCCGTGTGGATCTACGGGGCGATCACGGCCGGGGAACTCCGCGACCATGATGCGAAGGATGACGTCCGGTACGCCGTACTGCTTGAGGCTGTCGACAGGTTGGTGATCCCCGGCGGGCGCGTGGTTGCAACCGACCCGTACGTCATGGAAGCCGAGCCGGAACCGTTTGAACAACTGCTCGGGGCGGACTCCGCGGACGTGATTGTGGCACGGGCGGTTGTCGGCGAGGGCCACGAGCGCGTCGCTGCCCTGATCCTCCGCGTCGGCTCAGAACCGATTGCGGATTGGGTCATGGCTACTGTCGCTGGCCAGGACGTCACAACCCTCGATGGGGAGGGATTCTTCGGGTACGGCGTCGACGCGGGCACCGGATCTTTCGGCAGCCCGGAGGCAATGAGGGTGGCCGGACGCGTACTTCATACGGACGCCGGAATGCTCGACGACCCGATGTCCAGGGCACTGTTCAGCGACGGCATTGGGACTCGAAGCGCAGTCGTGGTCGCACCCGAGGCCGGAGCGACTCCTGTCGCCGTCTGCTCCTCCGGGTGGGGCGACGGGTTCTATCCAACCTGGCTCGGGCTCAACAGCTCGGGCACGGCGATCGTTGCGGTCACAGACTTCCTGCTGACCGGCGACCCCCATGCGGCGCCGCCGCCGGAGCGCACCGGCGAGGCTCCAGCGAAGACGCGTCCGAAGTCTCTGCTCCGCCGTTGGTTCGGCGGGTGACCTGCGCGCGATCACCGCCCTGTCGTAGCCGCATGCAGGGCGACTACGATCGCCCGACGCTGCCGCGACCGGTCGAACCGCATCGCAGGGGAGAATGGTTCCGTGAGTGATCCCGCTGCAACGTACCTCGCGACTTTGGGCAGAACCGTCCACGCCAGTGGACGGTTTCTGGCAAAGCGTCTGCAGGTCGCGCGCAAGGAACTCGCGGCAACCGCTGAAGGGCTGGAGGTTGGCCGTAGTACCCGCGGCATGTTGGCCCTGCCGTGCTTTCGCTATGCTCGCCGGGCTCGCGGGGGTCATGTGACCGGGCCAATTGCGAGGCGATATCGATGAGCCGAACGACCCCACCACCGCCGCGAGACATCACCGACGTCTTTCCCGAACTCGGGTCGCTTGCCCAACGCACTGTTCGCCTCCATCCCCGCGTTGGCGAGCCAGGTCGTACCGACAGTTCGCTTGGCGGGCCGCTGCTATGGCCGGCGGATGAGCCTTGGCCGACGTGCCAGGAACTTCACCGGGGGTACGAGGAGATCGACGCGCCGGCGTGGGTGACCTCGATGGATCTGGCGATCGCGTGGTCGCGAACTCTGTCCGGCATCTCCAGCGTTGGGAAGAGAGGTGACGGCCCGTTCCGTGCACGCCGCCGGAATCCACAGCCGCCAGAGTCGCCGGTTCCGATGGTCGGTGTGCTGCAGCTGTTCGCTCGGGATGTGCCGGAGCTGCCGTTTCCTGAACGCTGTGACCTGCTCCAGGTGTTCTGGTGTCCAAACGACCATCAAGCGCCATGGTGGGGCCCTCGTCCAGTGACTGTCTGGAGGCAAGCGGCCGAAATCGGAGAGCCCCGCACTGAGCCGCCACCGGCACCGCGGTTCGACGAGGAGCTGCTCGCCAACGACTATGTGCCGATCCCGTGCATGCTCCACCCCGAGCAGGTCACCGAGTATCCACAGTGCGACCGGGACGTTCTACCTGGCTTGCTTCGACACCGGGTTGAACAGTGGGATGCCCAACACGACGAGCAATACAACTACGCACTCTCCTCCGCACCCGGCACCAAGGTCGGCGGCTACCCGCTTTGGATCCAAGACCCCTTCGAGCCTGTCTGCGAGTGCGGGCGCACCATGGAGCACCTGCTGACCATCGCCACCGACGAATTCGGGACCAAAGGGCGCTGGCTTCCCCTCGAAGACCGAGACAACCCAGCGATCGTCGGACCGCACACCATCATCGACCGAGACGCATGGGCACCACACGGCCTCATGCTCGGCGACGTCGGATCGCTCTACCTGTTCACCTGCACAACCTGCCCACACCGACCGCTTGCCGGCACGGAACAAAGTACGTGACTTGACGGGTACAGCAACCGGCTCGTGCAACCCGGCGCTCTCGCTCCTGGGAGTCTGATCGGCATACGGCTAGCCAGTCGCCGATCAACGGGGCACGTGGATCACGGCTCGGATCCTACGAGATCAACGGCCCGGCTTGTTCCAAACAAGCTCCCGCCGGGCCATCCACGGGACACTACAACGGGCGACTGCAGCTCACTCCAGGCCGCTCCAGGACACCGCTCCTCGCTCACAGACAGCCGCCACCAGCGAGGCAGTGTGGTGCGCCCGTCCCGGGCTGTTTCCACACCTTCCAAGCTGGCGCTTCTCAGGTCTCGGTGAAGATGTCCAGTCGGCCGCCTGCAGTGCAGTAGATGCACCCTTCAGACATCGTGACATCGCCTGCGACCGAGGGACCGCCGTAGAACCACGAGTCGCACCGGTCGGAGGGCTCGACCTGGAAGGTCACGCCGCCCAAGGACAGGCGAAGTGAGCCGGCCTCCTGCACCGATGCGGCGACCAGCTCGTGGTTCAACACCGGTAGCAGTCGCTCCAGGGCCGCTATCGAGTATGGCTCGCAACGCAACTCCAACCCGGAGCCTGGGTCAAAGATGACCTGGCCTTCGAGCTGGAAGCCCGCATCCGGCTCCTGCCCGGTTAGGGACAGGTCCAGATTGGCGGCCCCCACGCTCAGCTGCACCAGCGACCGGCCGACCGCGCCGGAGACCAGGCGATTTGCAACCGCCAGGTCGCCGTCAGCCCGCGGCGCCAACCTCCCCACTCTCACTCGCTGCACTCTCTCGATGCCACACCGCGTAAGCGATGCAGCCGATCACGAGAACGATGGCAGCAACAGAACTCGGCAAGATCACCGGCGAAGACACCAAGGCGTCCCGCCTCGTCGCTGACGTCAACCATGCGCTCCGCCGCTATGACAGCGTCGTGGTGTTCACTCAGTACACCGACACCATGGACTACGTTCGCGAACGACTCATCGCAGCAGGCATCCACAAGATCGGCTGCTACTCCGGACGCGCAGGAGAGGTCTACAACCACGCCAGCCAGAGCTGGGCCACCGTCACCAAGGCCGACATCAAGAACGCGTTCCGCAACCGCGAGCTGACCGTGCTCATCGGCACCGACTCCATGAGCGAGGGCCTCAACCTGCAAACCTCCGGCAGGCTCATCAACTACGACATGCCGTGGAACCTCATGCGCGTCGAACAGCGCATCGGCCGCGTGGACCGGATCGGGGCCTCCTACAAGGACATCGAAGTCACCAACTACTTCTACGCCGACACCGTAGAGGAGCAGGTCTACCGGGGGATCGCGGAGGACTACGGCGACTTCACCGACATCGTCGGGGACGCAGCACCCGTCCTCGCGAACCTCGAAAGGGCCATCGAGCAACTCGCCCTAGGCGAGCACATCACGCATGACGACATCAACGCCCAAGTCGAAGGCTTGCGGGATCAGGTCGATAGGCTCAACGGTCGACCCGTGCAAGCCGAGGACCTCGGCACTGCCCCCGAAGTCATCGGGCACATCGAGGAGCCGCCGGACCTGCATGGCGATATCGACCTCGCCGCGCTCGAGAGGCGTCTCGTCAGCAATCCTCTCAGCGCGGGACGGCTGACACGGGTAGGCGATCAACCTCGGTCCTACTACCTGTCGCCGCCGACCCCCGTAGCGCGGTATTCCATCAATGCGGACGCCGGAGTCAGCGACCCGAGCGCCTACCAGCAACACGATGCCTCGCCGGACATCCTGGTCACCTTCGACCGAGAAACTGCGGACCAGAGCACGACCGACATCGTGCTGCTGACGTACGGCACTCCGGAACTCGAAGCGCTGCTTCCCGCCAAGGTGAAGGCAAAGTAGCTCCGGTGGAGGATTCCGCCTCACCGAGCGAGACGTCCCGAAGATCCAGTAGCCCAGGGGGGAAGTTCCGTGCTCTTCGTGGCCGTAATGACCAGCGCCTACGCCCGCCGCATCGAGAACCGACCGGCGACGGTCGCCGACCCGCGGCGCTCACGCAGACACCAGGTCGATGACCATGTCGATCCAGCCGGCGGAAGTCGGTATGACTGGGGACATTGCCGGGCATCGGCGGCTTGTCCGGCGGATCGCGGGGAATGCGCTCGGCTCGGGGCTGTCATGAACGCGAATCCGCAGGTCACAAGGGCACTTCTTACGGGTCTTGAAAACCGCTAGGCGGGGTAACCCCCCGCCACGTGGGTTCGAATCCCACGCCCTCCGCTCACCAGCGTTTCCGCAGCTCAGAGCCGGTTTGAAGCTCCGCCTCGACTCCGGCGATGACCGCCCACACGTCCAGCCGTGTGCAGTGATTTGCGGCTGGAAACGGGTGGTTGCGCGGAATGCGCTCGGCCGGAGCCACGCCGTCGGCCCAGGTCGGTCCGCGATCTTGCCTCCTGGGAGGAGCAAGAAGTGCCGTCGTACGGGAGACGTCTCCCAGTTTCCACGCACCTGCCGCGCCGGTGATCAGTCGGTTGATGTGCAACACATCTCCGCCACCTGATCTGCGGCAGACCTAGTAGAAGTCTGCCGGTCACTTGACTGGCGTCCGAGCCATACGGATCTGCCGAGATCCGGACGTATGTATGCCGCTACCTTGGCTCCATGGAGTACGGCTCCCTCGATGTGTTCGCCGATCTATGGGACGCCGATGCGGTCGAGGCATCCGAGTACCACGAAGCGCCGCCGTCGGACGACGACGTGCGGTCAATCGAATCGGAGCTGGGGTGTCGCCTCCCGTCGGCGTATGTCGATCTTGCCCGGAGACACAACGGTGGCCTTCTGCGGCGAGATGCTCATCCAACGGCGAGGCCGACGTCCTGGGCTGACAACCACGTTGGAGTCACCGGAATCTTCGCCATCGGACGCACAGCGCCGTCGAGCCTCTGCGGCTCAAACGGTCAGCGACTCTGGCTTGAGGAGTGGGGCTATCCCGCCATCGGCGTCTACTTCGCCGATACGCCGTCAGCGGGCCACGACATGATCGCGCTCGACTACCGAACCTGCAGAGCTACGGGCGATCCGTGCGTCGTGCACGTCGACCAAGAGCTCGGGTATGCCGTAACCCAGCTGGCCGACACGTTCCAGGACTTCATCGCTGGGCTTGTCGAGGAACGCTCATTCCCCGACTGAGTACGAACTCGCACTGATCTGCCGCCGATCGCGCTGCCGTCAGGCAAGGCCTGCTTCGCCGACGTCGCTCAGGACGAGTGAGTGATCGGGGGTCCACGTCGCCGGGTTGGACAACAGCCTCCGCGCCCCGGATGCGTCCAGAGCTTGTTGGTCGAGGGTCGTCATGACCGCAATGAGTCCGGCGTCGAACCACTCGATCAGGACTGCCGCGCACTCTGCAGGATCCTCGGCGGGCCAGCGCACCTCGTGAGTCGTCCCTGGCGAATCGACCTCGGGCCACGGCAGTTCATGCAGCATGGTCTCCTCGCGAACTGCCCAATACATCTTCTTCTCTATGCGACTCATCGCTTCGTACGCCTTCCAACCCACGGTCCGAGTCTGACACTGAAGCGCACTCTTCAGCCGCGATCCGCGCGCGATCATGCCGATGAGAGGTCGCGCCGCCCTAGACCCCAGGGGACGACACGTTCAACTAGTGTGTGCAGCGTGGACGACCGCGAATACTTCGAGTTAGAGGATGCACAGCTGACGTCGTTCCAACTCACGTTCCTGGCGGCACTGCGAGTCTTAGTTGACGGACGCCTTCGCCCGTATTGCGTTGAGTTTGACGACGACAGACTCCTGCTCGCCTTGGACATCGACGCGCCCGACGTTGCCCTGATCAACGTCGGTTTGGAACTCAGCGGGAGTCGGCTGCGAGGAGACCGGATCAGCGTCCACGATCGGACGTTCCCGCCTACACCAACCCGTGATGGATTCGTTCTAGAAGGCACCCCGACCGACCTCGCTGCCCGGGGATGTGAGTTGCTGGACACTTACGTCCGTCGGCCGGTCGTTAGGTACGAGTGGCTGCACCGACGGAGGGTGTACGCGACGTGCCATCTGTTTGAGGACACGGGTGAACGGCTGGCCGACATGTATCGCAGCGACTGGGCGCCGCGGAGACAGGAAGCCGAACTCATGGCCAAGGGCTTTGTGCACGGCCGTGGCTGGATCCAAACTGAAGGTCTTGGGGAGCCCGACCGAGTGGTCTTGGTCCGAGGCGCCCGCTGAAGATCGCGGGAGCAACACGCCAATTTCGGAGACGTCCGCTCATCAGCGTAAGGCGCTTTGTGTCAAGCGCTTGGTCGGCGCCTCGTCCGTCGTCTGTCCCTGCATAGCGGTGACGGGGGTGTGCCCGGCAGCGTGTAATCGGGTTGAGGAGACGACGGACGGGGCTGCCCATGATGAGCGTCGAGGTCATCGATGTGCCTCAATGCCGCGTAGGGCTCGCCCCGACCGTCCGCTTGATCCGCCGTGGCGAAGGTTCAGGCGGCGAGGTCGGTGGTCTTGGGGTGTGGTGTGCCGTGGGTCGCGATCAGCGGGTCCCAGGCGACGCCGGTGGTGATGACCGCGTGCAGGTGCTGCAGGATCGCGGCCGCGATCACGGTCTGGGCCTGGGTCGGGGTGAGCCTGTTGGTCTCCCGAGTGGTCAGGTGGCGGTAGCGCGCGGCGTAGACGGTGTTGGTCTGCAACGCTCCCCAGACCGCCCGCCAGGCCGCAACTCGGAGCCGTGGTCGGCCCTGGCCGGTGAGCTTGGTGCGGCCGGTGTAGGTGCCGGACAGCTTCTCCCGCGGGGCCAGGCCGGCGTGCTTGACCATCGCCCGGGCGGTGAGGAAGCGGTTCGGGTCGCCGGTCTCGGCCAGGATCGCGGTTGCGCCGACCGCGGAGATCCCGGCGATCGAGGTGGCCAGCTCGGTCAGCTCGAGCTCGTCGAGGACCGCGACCATCCGGGCCTCGGTGTCGGCCAGCCTTCGCTGGTTGTCCGCCCAGTCCTCCAACAGCAGCTGGGTCCGCTCCAGGGCGCCGCGGCGGTGGGCGAGCACGCCGGTCGGATCGGCGAGTGCGGCGAAGAGCTTGCGCACGATCCGCAGGCAGGGTTTCTGCCCGCCCCGCTTGATGATTTCCCGACGCACCGCGGTCTCCAGCCGGGCCAGGCCGAGCCTGCGGGTGCGGGCGAAGTCGCCGCCGTCACGGTCCAGGATCACCGACATCGTGGCGGCCCAGGTGCGCGATCGGAACGGCTGCCGGGCGGTCTTGCAGGGCGGCCGGCCAGACGCATTCGAGAAGGTCGCGCATCTGCTGGACCTGGGCCACCGCCTCGACGATCAACCGCTCCCGGCGGGAACCCAGGTGCCGCAGCCGGCCCCAGGTCTCCTCGACCGGCTCGGGCACGTAGCAGCGCAGCTGGGCGGTGAGCCGGGCGATCAGGATCGCGTCCTTGTCGTCGGTCTTGTCGAAGGTCAGGTCCTCGCTACGACGGGCCCACGAGGTCTGCATCGGCTGCACGCATACGAACGGCATCGACCGGTCCGCGGCCAACTGGCCCAGCACCCGCCACCGGTGACCGGTCGGCTCACACGAGACCGTGACCCCGGCGAACCCCTTCGCCTCAGCGCGCTCGGCCGCCCAGTCCAACGCCACCCCCAGATCCCATGCCCGGCAGCGAAAGGTCCTCCGGGCCAGCACTTTCGAGTCGTGGTCGGTGACCACCACCATCTGCTTCTTGTCGGCCAGGTCGATGCCGACGATCGCGTTCTCCAGTGGCACCAGCTCGCGTAGTCGAGCCAGCCGCGCGTTGCGGTTCCGATCACCCCTGGACACGCCGTTAGCGTTGGTCATGAACGTCCTCCTGTTTGCGATGGGACACCAAGCCCGACAAGCGCATCAGGAGGACGTTCCTACGCCCCGGATCGACACGCAGAACGTCTTTCTATGCCGCGATCCGCGCTGCCATGCCGAGCGGGCGCGGGCCGCTGCGCGTCATGATGGCGTAGTGGAAAGTGACATGGCGGTCTCTGGGGCCGTGACTCTAACGATGTCCAACGCCGAGCTCATTGCGCTCAGAGAGGCCATCGCGTTCGCAGACTTCGCTGGCGACCTGCCGGGGCGAAGTGCCGGTGAGATTGAGGTCGTAGGCAGGTTTCTGCGCACGGCGGACACACTGATTCCGAGCTCGGGAGCGAGAAGTACGGCCGGGTGGTGACGGCAGCCTGGACCGAGATCGCGCCCGAATGAAGCGTGCGGATCTGCCGCGAATAGTAGGTCGCGGCCATGCCGATCAGCGGGCCCTTGACCCGCCGCGAGAGGATGCCGCCGTGCCCAAGCGGTCCTTTCCGTTTTCGCCGAAGTCTGCGGCCCGCCTAGAGGTGGGCGACCTGATCGCCATCCCGTGCAGTGGTGGCGACTGGGCCGTCCTGTAAGTGAGCGCGCTGCGGCGCACCGGCCCAGGAGCACGCGCGACGTTGGGAGTTGGTGTCTTGCCGTGGCGCGGTGATCAGGGACCACGGCCGAGGCGATCGACGGTTTGGAGTTCGTCGAGCACGGCTTGACGGCAATCGAGATCTTTACCGAGGGTGGGGCTGAAGTAGTCGACACGGCCGCACTCGCCCGAGGCGTCCAGTCGACCTACGACATGAGTGTCGGCGTGAGTCACCGGGTCTGGGGCTGGCGCACTGCGATGGAGCGCGCTCGATCGGCTGGCGGCTCCGGCTACTGCCCGCTCGTGCCGCGTTCCGCGTGGTCATGCCGATGATCGTGCTTCAGCCTGGGCTGTCCTCGAGACCGTCCATCCACATCTCCAAGACAGGCAGATAGTCCGCTAGGCTCAGCTCCCAACCCGTTGGCTCATCGCTCGACAACAACTTGGCCCGAAGCGTCCGGGCAGCTTGCGCAAGCAGAGTTGCGATCCGTACGCGCTCGGGAACCGGCTCCATTTCAAGATGAAGCCCATTGAGCGCGGCGGCACGCACCATGAAGCTTGAGTCCGTGGTGAGGAGCTCGACCTCGGCGACGAGAAGTTGGAAGGCGCGGCCGCCAACCCTCCAAGGTTCCTCCTGATGCGGCACGGTGACGACGACACCCACTCAGCGAGCCTATCGGCGCGCCCCGAAACGCACTCATCTGCCGCTGTCCGCGCGATCATGTTGATGAGCGGTGAGCTCGGTTAGTCCGCTCCACCTCGACCCTCGACCTGCTGCCGTAACCACGGGATGGCGAACTCCCGTGTGTCGTTGAGAACATCAGTTGTCACCGCTGCTAGATCGACTTCGGGGTGAATGCGCCACCACTTGTCCGCCCGGTCCGGCTGAACCATCCCGATGCGTTCCTGGGCGGCGGGATCGCCGTAGATTGTGCCAGCGGATGGCCGCTCCGGCAGATAAGTCCTCTGGGAGCGAGCAGCCTCCCACTGCTGCTTGTTGGCTACGAGCAGGTTCACAGTGAACTGGATCTCGACGGCATCGCTGTACGCGGACTTCTGAAGACTCATCAGGGCCCAGCACGTCTGGGATGCCCAGGAGTACCGGCCGCCAGAACCCTTCAGGCCCATCTCGCGGAAACTGGGCGAGAGCACTTCCTTGACCATCGCGTCGTAGATCGCCTGGGCGGGCACGTCGACGGCCGACGCGGGCGTCCTCCTTCGCGCGCGCCACTGCCACCACTTGTCGTCCACGGGACCGGAACCCACATTAGGAGGCGCACTCTCATGCCGCGTTCCGGTCGCCCCCACCGCGGTCATGCCCAATTGGGTGCGCGCGGTGGAACACCAGGGACTAGCCTTCGGCCATGCCCGCGCTGTTCGACTTCGAGCCGATCCCACGCGCTGGTCTGACATGGCACGTCATGACCGTGGCGGACGCCGACGTTCCTGACCCCTGCTGGCCCGGGCTGTGGGACCTGGAGTACGAGGACGACGCGGAACTGAATCCCTTCTGGAGGTTCACGTCAACAACCAGGACGGCGCGGCTCTTGCCGTGTGGCGCGCCGTTGCGTGGGCAATCACGGACGCGCCCGTTCGGGCCGCTATCCTGCGCTACGACCGTGATCAAGTGGCTGCCTACCTCGGCAGGCCATGGTCGGGTCCGGGCGGAGCGAGGGGCGTTCAGGCGTTCATCTGACCCATCGCAGCCAGCATTAAGAAGCCGACCGTGATGGAAGCGACGGGCGGAAGGTAATGCCACCAGGCCCAGACCTGGCGACTACGGCGGGCTATGAGACTAGTGATCAGTGCGGCCACGAGTGCTGGAAAGGCGAACCGTCCGAAGACCCGACCGAGCCCTTCGGCGGATCCGGGTGGACCGAGAGCAATGGCGACAATCAGAATGCCGGCGATGGTGACGACGACCGCCATCAGGAAGGCCCACGCGAACGCGTCCGGATTTGCGCGGCGACGTGGTTTCTCGTCTGGCGGCGGAGGCATACCCATGTGATTTCCTTCCATCGCCAGCTTTGCCGCTCGCGACCGAAGCACCCGGCATGTCGTCGGTGCACCAGAGCGCCAGTTCGACCCAGTGGATGCGACGCCTGATGTGTCGGGCGCGCTGACCGGACCTCAACATAGTCGCCGATAGGTTTGACGGGGGCTGTGCTGATGGTGCCCGCGAAGCTGTAGCGTCAGTAGCAGTCTGTGGCTGCGGTGACCGAGGTCTTCAAGGTGCCGGCGCTGTTGGCACGGATGGTCTTGACGGTGGTATAGGTGCTGGTGCTCGGTTTAAGGAACTGCAGCCTCACAGACGCTTCTATGTGTGTCAAGCGGCGGGCTCATGGCCAGATTATGCAGGCGGAGAACAGAGGTCAGCGCAAGGTCGCCCAGGCTCGGGTTGGGGCCTCCGCCCTTCATAGCGGCGGGGTTCCAGATCTCGTCGGCGGCATCCATGAAGCAGATCCTCGCAGCAGACGTCTGAGAACCACCGGCGGTCACGAAACGCACTCACATGCCGCGTTCCGCGCGGTCATGCCATGACAGAGCATCTCTGGTCGCAGTCGACGCGCCTACGGACTCAGGCTCGATGGTGCGGCCTGCGGCGGGCTACCGCCGATACGGAACACGTCGACGTTCTCGGCCAGAACCTCCACGACGCACTCCTTTGAGATGACCACGTAGTGAAGCGGAACGAAGATCGCGTCGCGGCTCCACATGGGTCGTAGGCCTGCGACCAGGCTGCTGTCACGCACGACTCCGAGCCAGTCGACGTTCTTCAAACCTGCTTCGTAAAGCCGATGCTGGTTCCGAGACTCATCATTGGGCGGACCCATGAGCGCATATCTCACGACGTCCCATCGCAGTACGACGCAGCGTCGGTCCGGGTCGTTTGGATGTGCACGCTGGGCCAGGGCACCACGACCCATGTCGTCCGTCGGGCGCGTTCGGCTCCCAACGAAGCGCAACGCCCGGGCCAAGGTCATACGGCTCAACTCGTTCGGCCACGACCGGCAAGGTACCGCAGCAAACGCACGCTCATGCCGCGATCCGCGCGGGCCGATGTGCGGGCGACGCTCCGCGCTTGTGCCGCTACTCCTTGGGCCCCAGAAACTCATGCAGTCCCCCCATCGTCCGCCCGGTCAGCTGGCCACCCTCATCGTCAGGACTCACTTCACAAAGTACCCACGATGGCAAGTCGCTAGGGTCGCCGAGCTCGTCGTCGTAGGGGTCGCCCAGCAAGTATGCAAAGCCGTGCGCTGTCCCGGACGCGACGTCTTCGACAATCACCCCCAGCTCGTCCAGAGTGATCCCAGCGTCGAGGCACTTGGCGATCACCTCTGCGACAACGGCTGGGCGCGATTCCGGGCGACGATCTCGCTCACGCTGAAGGTTGGCCCACCAGATGTCCATGCTTTCACGTCGACGCATCAGATTCGTCCGCACGAGTCGTTCCAGTCTGGCTAAGGCAACCTGAGGGATGTCCTCGGTGATTTCGGACCTCGCCGCGCCCTCCGGGTCCTCGACCCCCAGCCGTGCCAACTTCTCTACCAACAATCGCTTCCTTGACTGCATCGACTGCCCCTCTCGACGGCGTGCTCAGCCCAGGCAGAGCCTAGGACCCGGTGCTCTGCGGCGCCGAACCGTCCTCCACTGCCGCCGAGAGTGAAGCCCGATCCTGCCGATGAGCGATCGTGTGATCGGACAGACTGTCGGCATGGATCGCGAGGGTCGTCAGGAACTGCACTACCGGGCACTTGAAGGCGATATCCCAGGTATCCGAGATCGCCTGGCAGCGGGTGACGACATCGCCCTGGCCGACAAGCAGGGGACCATGGGAGTACGAGGATGTGGCCCGCCGCTTCCTCCGACCGACGGACCGGGTGCTCGACGTCGGCACTGGCGGCGGTGAGCTGTTCATCGAACTAGCCGATGCGTACGCCGAGGGCGTTGGCGTCGATAACAACCCAGACATGGTGCGGACGGCGAATCGCAACAGGCCGGGCTCACTGCGGGATCGGATCAGTTTCGACGTGATGGACGGACGCGCCCTGACGTTCGACGCCGACTCGTTCGACGTGCTGCTCACCCGGAACACGCGATTCTGGCCGGAGCAGATCGTCAGTGTCCTTCGCCGCGGCGGCTACTTCGTCTGCCAACAGGTCGGCGAGCATATGAGCCAGCCCATCCTTGACGCATTTGGTTGGGGCACCAGCGGTGCGTACTGGCGGCGGGTCTTCGCCGACCAAGGCGACCCGTTGCTCAGTCGAGACGAGATCTCCGCGACCTTCGCGGCCCTGGACTGCCACATCGTCGCGACCGGACACATCGACAACCGAGCCTGGTTCTGTGACCTGGAGTCCCTCGTCTTCTACATGAAGGCCGCCCCGTTCCCGGAGGCATTCGACCCAGCAGCGCACCTTGAACCGTTCAACCGCTACCTCGCAACAGCCGCGGGCCCGCGTGGGTACGAGACGACGGAGTCCTGGGACCTACTGGTCGTCCAACGCCGGTGAGAACCGGCAACCGGCTTTGGCTCGCGACCCAGGGTCCGTACCTGCCTTGTCCGTTTGTGGATCCGCTTACGAGACAGATGCTTCGAGTTCGCCGCCGCGGTTGAACACTGTCTGATCGTTCGGTCGAGGTTCCCCTGACGGACACATCATCGGCTCGTTGGCGAGTCGGTTCGGCGACGAGCGTCCTACCCGGTCAAATCCGCCGGCGTGCACACGAGTTCGCCGCCGAACCGACCGGACTGTTCCAGGACCTGAAAGCCATGGCGTTCCAGTTCGAGGCGCAGGGCTTCGGCGGTCAGGTGCCGGCGATTCGGGACGTACCAGGAGCCGCCGAACCGGACCGAATCGGTGACCTCGGCCGGCACGGGGGTCCAGACGATTCCGGTGCTCGGGTCATAGCGATCCTCGTCGTAGGCGCGTCCGGGTTCATGCATCGCGGTGCTGATCAGATAGCGGCCGTCAGGTTCGAGCCGACGGTGCACGCTCGCCAGCACCTCGCCGCGGTCGACGTCGGTCACGATGGACTGGAGGCAGAAGATGTCGATCACGTAGTCGAAACGATCGTCGACATCCGGCCACTGACAGATGTCCTGCACGGCGAAACGGATCTCCAGGCCGCGCTCGGCCGCGAACCGGCGGGCCACCGCAATCGCGTCCGGCACAAGATCAACAGCGTCGACCTGGAAGCCGCGCTCGGCCAGGAAGCAGGCCGCCGCCCCGGTCCCGCAGCCGTACTCGAGCACTCGACGACCTCTGGCCCCGGTCGCCGCTCGGCAGTACCCGGTCCAGGAAGTCACGGGCCTGGAAGTCCTCATACCCCAGGGTGCGACCACCCGCGTGCAGGTCGCTCCAATGGTTCAGGCCCTCGCGACGAAGACGTTCGTACGCCGTGAAATGTTCCGCTTCGTAGTATCGACCAGACATCTGGACACTATGACCGAGCACCCGCCAGGCAGCTATCGAAATATCGGCGCCTTCTGCGTACGGGTAGGGATCCGCATCCGTACGCGGGAGGTCCCCCACCAGACACCCGCGAATTCGGCCGATTGCCGGATAGCCCTCTCCATACGGATCAAGGCGCCGCTGACGCGGCGCACCGCCCGGCTACCGCCCTTGCGGGCGGCGCTCGGGGCGCCGTCCTCGGGCTCGCCGGGCGGAAACCGGTGGTGACTCACTCAACGAGAACCCAGGGGGCGCTGCCCCTGACCCCCGGCCCTTCCTCCGAGAGAGGGATAGTGAGAGCTGGGTGGGGTTCCTCTCTCGTCGGCCGGTCACCCGAAGGCGTACCCGGAACCTGAGCGGCGGGGCAAGGCCAAGCCTGACGGTCGACGAGTCGAGCCTGCCCCGCCGCTCAGAACCCGGGTATGGGCTACGCCTGCCCGCCCGACGAGAGAGGAATCTCAGGTCCACCGCCACCGGGCATGGGAAATCTCGGATCATCACGGCTGGTCTACGAAGAGATCGGCTGCTGTGGGGCTGGTTGTGAGGTCGAGGTAGGCACGGCCGGATTCGATTGAGGCTACGGGTCGTGGTTTGCCTGCTCCTCGCCACCACCAGGTGATCTGCCCGATGGCGTCCCCGGCGATGTAGGCGGCGAACAGTGGTGCCAGCAGGTGGCGTTCGTCGGCTGTTAGTTCTCGTACATCGGAGTAGGCATCGACCAGGTTTCGAATACGCGTCTTGTCGAGGTCGCCGCTCGCTGAACGTCCCCAGTACCAAAGGATCGAAGCCAAGTCGTAGACGACGTACGAGTACAGGCAGTCATCAAAGTCGAGCAGTGCGGCGACCTCGCCCGCGGCATCGGTGACCAGGTTGTTGGGTGCGACGTCTCCATGCACCAATCCGACCCACACATTGGATCTGTGTTCCAGCTCAGTGTCCAGCGTATGCAGGAGTCGGGTCAGATGATGCAGGAACGCGGGTCCGCCGGGTACATCGACGAGTTCGGGATCGGAGCCTTCACTGTTGACCCATTGCGTTAAGCGCGCGATCGGGTCGCCGTACTCGGATCGAGACCCAGGGAAGGTTCGGCGTTGAGTTACCAGGTGCATCTCAGCCAGGAGGCGCGCTGCAGTGAGACCCGAGCTTAGGTCGGCACAGCCCGTCTCTCCGGGGCTATCCCCGGCCGTTCCGTCCACGTACTTGAACAGGGCGCATGGACGACCCTGAATGTGGTCGAAGGGTGCCCCGTCTCTTGCTTCGACGACATCTGCCACTGGGAAACCCTGCTCGGCCAGGTACCGCACCGCCGCTAGCTCGAAGACGAGTTCGTCCGCACCTTGCGTGCGGCGATAGTGGCGAGCGACGTAGCTTGCGTTCGTCTTCCCCGGATCCGCTGGCGTCAGCTTCCACGTGTCGTTCGTGACGCCGTTGAGTTTCTCCGCTCGCCACTCCGAGACGCCAACGATCCGACGATCCAGAAACGCACGCCACTGGCCCTCCGACATCGAGTCCCACGGGGACTGGTCTGCTGCCATGGCTGGGCATCCTAGACCACCACCAGTCTGTTGCTCGTGGCGTCGGCGTGCCCTCCGCGTGCCCCAAGCCAGGGCCAATCATGGTCCGCAACGGTCAACCACGGTCACGACCGGCAGCCTCGGACGCGGCGACGATCCAGGCTCAGGGCAGCGTGAACCCCCGACGGTCCTTTGCAAGGCTGGGGTACGCCGAGTGAGCAACCTGCTGCAGCTTCTCGGCTCAGCCCTCCAGGCCGTCTGGTGAGGGATCCCTAAACGAACAACCCTCCTGCATGCCGCGCCCACCTCGTCCTCCGTTCGCGGGCTGTGACTGATCTTCTGACATTGGTCGGGTGCATGACCGCTGGACAATCACCTCCAGGTCACTGGGCGCACCGGCGCGGGACTAGATGTCCGGAGTGCCGATGAGCGTGCGTGATACCAGCCATGCCAGAATCCACCAAATGTTGGACGTGTACGTCGTCACGCATCCCGAGGCCACGCACCACTTGGAAGACCGGGTGGGAGGGTGGTACGACTCCGAGCTAACGCCCACAGGTTTCGTGCACGCAGGACTCGTCGCTGATGTCCTGGCTAAGCGGGTAAAGGACAGGGCTGGAGTATTGGTGTTCACCTCCGACCTCACGAGGACCAGGCAGGCCGCCCAGGCAATCGGAGAGCGACTGGGTCGAGAACCAGTGAGCATGAGGGAACTGCGCGAGAAGTCGTACGGCGAAGGTGAGGGACAGCTGGATGCTTGGTTCCGGGAGCGGTTCATCCCACCTCCGGCCATTGGTGAGCGCATGGACCACGATGAGGGACTCGCTGGCGCGGAGACGAAACTGGAATGGGTGCGTCGGGTCTACCGAGGTATGGACCAGATCCTGAGGGCACCCTCTCGCACGATGATCGTTGTGACACATGGCGGGTCAGCAAGTCTTGTGATTGTCCACTGGCTTCGGATCCCGTGGGATGCGCTAGGTTACGCCAGTTTCCGAGTCGAGGCGGGCAGCATCACTCACCTCCGCGAGGACGACTACTTCCATAACCGCACTCTCGTCGAACTTAACGACACCACTCACCTTCGCCGCGGCTGACGCCAAGGCAGCACTGTCATGCCGGAATGCGCACGATCGTTGTCGCCGGGGCGATCATCGGCTGAGCCGGAACAGTCCGTGGCCCGGTCGACAAGAGGACCCGGTACAAGATCAAGTCCTGGCGGCCTTGTTGGCGCAAGACGTGAAGGCGATGGCCTAATGTCAGAACATCAACTCCAGAAAGCGGAACGACACATCTAACAAAGCACTACTAGCTCGTGCCGCGCCCGTGGCGGACTTGTCTGGCCGCTAGTTGCCGTTGGCGAGGCTGCGTTGGAGCAGGATGGTGTCGACCCAGCGGTCCAGCTTGTAGCCCACCCGGCGAAGTCGGCCGACTTCGGTGAAGCCGAGCGCCTGGTGCAGCCGGACCGACGCGTCGTTGCCGGCGTCGGCGATTACCGCGATCATCTCCCGGGCGTCGGTCTGTTCGCACGCGGCGAGCAGTGCGGTCAGCAGCGGCTTGCCGAGCCCTTTGCCGAGCCACGCCGGTGAAAGGTAGATGGAGTTCTCGACGGTCTGACGGTACGCGGCCTTCGGGCGGTATGGCGCGGCGTACGCGAACCCTGCGACCGTGCCCGCGAGGGCGAGTACGAGGAACGGCAGGCCGCGTGCGGCGAGGTCGTCCGCTTTGCATTGCCAGTCCTCGACAGTCGGCGGCGTCGTGTCAAATGTGACGACGGTCTGGTTCACGAAGTGGGCGTAGATCTCGGCAGCGGCAAGCAGGTCCTCGGCCGTTGCCGCCCGGATGGCGTGGTCTGTCACGTCCACCAACCATAAGCGGCCCGATCGAGGGTGCAACGCGCGATCGTCACCACCTGCGCGGTGGCGGCCACTGGTACAACCGAACGCGCTGGCTCTGCTCCTCACCACCACCCGGTGAGGCGTGACCGCAGCGTTCTGACGGATCCCGGCGTACCGCACCCGGCTGTGCCGGGAGTGGATCACAACAGCAGCCCCATCGGCGGCGAAGCGACGCGCGATCGCCTCGCCGATGCCGGACGTTGAGCCCGTGACGAGCGCGACCGGACGTTCTGGACTCATTCGGCCATCGTGTCAGGCCGCGAAGGCGGCCATGGAGGAGGCCTCCGGCGACCAGGACCGCGCTAGATTGGCCCGGCTTCGTGGTGACCTTCACCGAGCCCAGGTTCGTCTGCGCGCGACAGCCCCTGTGTGGCTGGTGGAGCGAAGGTCACGGGGTCGGGGATAGGGCTTGACCAGCTGCCCGACGACGAAGAACTGGCCCATCTGCTCGGTGGCCCGCGCGTCGAGGCTGGCACCGAGGTGCCTGGCCGTGAAAAGGACTCTTGGCCCCACCCGTGAGCGCCACGATTGTGTTCCAACGAGACTTGGCCCACCACCCTTTTGGGCCGGATCGATCCCGTGACCAGTGGTGGTTGCAGGACTGACACACGAGGCGTGCGGAACCATCCCAGTGAAGATCTCAGCGTGCGCGAGTGTGCGGGCGCACGTTGTCGCAGAATGTCGTCAACCTTCTGCGACAGGTCTGTACCACCATCCCGACGCCTGACGCCGCGAGCCGCCCGGTCCGGTGGGGGATCGGCGGATTCTCTTGCGGACGAGCTTGAGGCGTGCGTGACTTCGTACGATGGCCCGGTTGTGTTCGCCGCGCTTGTGCGCGATCAGGTCCAGCGCGGTGGCATCCAGTAGGAATCCCTCCAGCTCAGAGCGGTCAGGTCACCAACGAACCGCTCGTACGCGGCCACCTGGTCATCGGACAGAAACTCCACCGGCACAGCCGAACAACGCACGACGATTCAGCCGCCCGCCGCTGCCCCGTTCACAAGATCATCGTTAGCGCTAGTCGCTGTACCGATCTTCCTCAACCCCGTGATCGCCGACACTTGTGGTCTTGACCGTAAATCGGGTGATCGCCATACTGTCGCCGACGTCAGACGACAGGATTCGCCGCGGACCCGCGCCCAGCGGTGGCGCTGAGAGGGGCAGACCATGAACGAGGTTGAGCCATCGCGATCCCGGCCGGCAGCGACACGGCGGGACTTCCTCCGAGGTGTGGGTGTGGCCGGGGCGAGCGCAGTCGGACTGGGCGCCGTCACAGCGGCGCCGCCGAAGGCGTGGGCGGCGCCGACCCCACCAGGCATCGTCACCGACTTCGGTGTGTTGAGTACGGCGCTGACGCTGCACGAGGCCCATCTCGGCAGCGACGGCGACGGAAAGCCCGTGTTCTACGGCATCCAGATGGGAACGCCGGGAGTCATCTCCGTGATCGACCCGATCAGCCGGGAACTCCTCAGGACCATCCCGCTCGCCGGGTCGTCGGGCGGTTGGGGCATCACCCAGGCCAGCGACGGACTCGTCTACGCCGGCACCTATTACGAAGGCCACCTCTACCAGTACAACCCGAGCACCGACGAGGTGGTCGACCTCGGCACGCCGGCCGCGGGACAGACCTACCTCTACGGACTCCGGCCCGGATTCGACGGCCGTGTCTATGGCGGCACCTATTCCGGCGCCCACACCTTCTCGTACTCACCAGCCGAGGGCGCGCGGGACTTCGGGCCGATGTTCGAGGGTCAGTTCTACGCCGTCGACACCGCGGTCGACCCCGAACGGAACATCCTCTGGGCGGCGATCGGATCGGCCGGACACCTCGTCCGGCTCGACCTCACCACCGGCGAGAAGCGGGACATCCTGCCCGAGCAGTACCGCGACGCCCCCAGCTACCCGTACGACATCAACCTCGTCAGCGGCCGGTTGTTCGTCAAGCTGAGCCAGAAGGGCACGGCGTTCGTCCTCGACCCGGACACCGGCGACGTGATCGCCGACGGCTTCACGATGACGTCGCGGGGTACTTCACCGCTGGCACCCGACGGCGAGTCGGTCTACTTCACCTCGTCCGGACAGCTGTGGCGATACGACCTCACCACCGAAGCTCCGGCCCCCGCGCTCGACGCGAGCGGGCAGCCGATCGCGACCGGCGCGGGTGTCGGCTGGGGGTTCATCAACGGCGTGCTGTACGCCGCGATCGGCAACTACGCCGGTCAGGCGCTGTGGTACGACCCTGATGCGGGCACCCACGAGAGCTTCACGTTGCCGTTCCCGCCGCAGGCGATCGACATCGCCAACGTTACGGCCGGACCAGACGGCAAGGTCTACTCGAACCTCTTCATCAACGGCAACATGGCGTCGTTCGACCCGGCCACGGAAACCGTCACCACGCTGGGCCGGCTCGGCCAGGCCGACGGTTTCGGCTGGCATGACGGGCTGCTGTACGCGGGCGTCTATCCGTACGGCGGAGTGTGGGTGTACGACCCGAGCCAGCCGTACTCCCTCGGCACCAATCCCCGGGATCTGTTCCGCCTCCAGAACGACCACGGGCAGAACCGCCCGGTGGCGATCACGGGAACGCCGGACACCCTCTACGTGGGAAGCACCCCTGACTACGGACAGTGGGGCGGGGCCCTCACCGCCTATGACTTCGCGACCGAGAGCTATACGGTGCGGCGCAACATCGTTACCGATCAGGCGGTCGTGTCCCTGGCGGTGGTCGGCGACACACTCTGGGGCGGATCCTCCATCGCCGGCGGTGGCGGAACGACGCCGAAGGCGACCGAGGCGAAGCTCTTCGCCGTCGATCTGGCGACCGGGGAGAAGACCGCGGAGTACACGCCGGTCAGGGAGGCGGGCGCCATCGACTCCCTCATCGAAGGCCCGGATAGGCGGTTGTGGGGACTTGCCGGCGGGACGCTCTTCGTCTTCGACCCAGCCCTGCGGACGGTCGTCCGGCGCAAGGATCTGCCAGGTGGATCCTCCCACTGGCAGGACGAGCTCCACGTCAACCCCGACGGGTACGTCTACGTGTCAAGTGACGGCCAGCTGCTCCGGATCGACCCGCGGTCGTTCAAGGTGCTCGTCATCCGGCCGAGCGGCACCCGCCGCCTCGACCAGGACGACGTCGGCAACCTATGGTTCAGCGACGGGGCCCGCCTGCTGCGCTATGCGTCGCAGGCCACCTCCGCCGGGCATACCGGCCGCCGTGGGTGACGCGCGGTGGCCGCCGTGGACCGTGCCTGCCGCGGCACCATGACGCATCGGCGCTGACCGGCTTCGCGACCACACTCAACTGGTGGCGGGGTAATGGGATCTTCTCGCGGCGTCGGCCAGATCTTGGGCCCGGTCGCTGTCTGCGTGGCAGCTGTGACTCCCATCAACGTGGCCCGGCTCGTCGCCTCATGGTTGGCGAGCCTCACCGCCCCGACCGGCCCATGCTCGCAGGGCGGTGACGTGAAGCGCAGCCGCGCGGAGCTGCTGTCGACGAGGGTGGCTCACTTCTTGGCGACTGACCCGGCGGAGTCGGAGTACACCGTCTTGCCTGTGTCGGTCGCCACAAGTCCCGCCGTGAAGCCCATGCCGCACTTTGATCAGCCTCCGGAGGCGGTGAACGCCAGCTGATAGGTCACCCTCGGTCGGCCAGCGCCAGGACAGCACTATCAGGGCAGGAACCTTTGCGTCCGTCGTATGACGGACACGGGCAGGCTGCACAGCGCCTGCCGCCGATACTGTGTCCCTTGACCGCACTAGTGAGGACGCGGGTCCCTGCTCGGGACGGGTGTGCTGGCTCGCCGCGTGACCGGCCCGTACTCTCCGTCGGATGAGCACGAAGGCACCGACACTTGTCGTCGTCGGCGGCTTCCCCGGCACCGGCAAGAGCATGATCGCTCGACGGTTGGCACGGCAGCTTGTCTGTCCGTGGCTCTGTTCCGACACCATCGGCGTACCCATCCGCGCGAGGTTTCGTGACGAGGTGCCCCGGGCGAGGCATATGGCACCGGCTACGCAGGATTGGATGCGATCCCAAGATCATCCTCGCAGGCGACCAATGGGTCACGGGGCTTCCCGAACTACTCGCCGCCTACCGGGAGGAGCACCCCGCGGCTCGGTTGGACGACCTCGTGTCCGCGGTCGCGGTTGGCTGCGCATGGACGCTGGCCTCGCTGCACACGCTCATCGAGCCACTTGACAACCCACGCGTGGTCGACGCATCCCTCCTGGCGTACGGCCGAGCTCGCCACTAGGCCGCCCTCGTGGTGCTGGACCGGATCAACGAGATCCAGGCGGCCCTGCGTGACCGCCTCCGATGAGTCGCCAACCGGTCAACAGTTCGGCACTACACTCTCCCGCCGAAGTACCCGCGTACGTCAAGGCCCGCCGGCAGCCGGCCAATCGTGTCCGTTTGTGGATCCTTCAGCGGACAAGATGACCGCCACGTCTGCACAAGGTGCTCATCCCCTGACACAAGGTGTCAGCATCGTATGGAACCGTGGCCGCCATGAACGAACAGATCGTGACTGCAGTCAGCCCAGTCCTGGACTGTCTCGACCCGCAGGCGCTGGGGGCGTTCTACAGCGAGCTTCTCGGCTGGGAGATCGTCAACGACAGCGACGGCTGGGTGGCCCTCAGGTCCCCCGTAGGGCGACGCATGATGTCGTTCCAGAAAGAGCCGAGGTACCAGCCGCCCACCTGGCCGACCAGCGACAACCAGCAGCAGATGATGGTCCACCTCGACATCGAGGTACGAGACCTCGACACCGCGCTGGCCAAGGCCGTCGCCCTTGGCGCCAAGCCCACACCCTGGCAGCCGCAACGCCATGTCCGAGTCTGCACGGATCCCGCCGGCCACGTGTTCTGCCTGTGTCAAGTCGCGTGACCACTTCCCCTAAAGGGGCATCGCCGCCGTTGCCCCGAAGGACGGTCGCGCGGACGAGCTGCCCGACTAGGGCGTGTCCCGTAGATCTTGGGTTGGTGGGTCGCGGAGCCAGATTCTGATCGATGCGATGTCGATTGTGCCGCGCCAGATGTAGTCGCGTTTGTCGTATCGGGTGGCAACGGCGCGATAGCC
>NZ_JBEEAB010000037.1:0-34211 GCF_040120725.1 Actinopolymorpha sp. B9G3
GAAGACCTCCAAGTCGGCGTGTGTAGACACGCCGATCCTGGACACCCTTCGCCCCATCACCCCAGGTCAGACCCAGCGTGTCGCACACATGTCCCGACCTGGTCAAAATTTCCGATCAACGATCTAGCCTTCGCCGCATGTCTGACTATGTGCGTGAGCTGCGGAAGCATGTGGGTAGCCGACCACTCCTCCTGGTCGCTGCGGGGGTGATCGTCAAGGACTCCGCTGGCGCCGTTCTGCTGCAGCGCAACGCCGAGACTGGCCAGTGGGGTATCCCTGGAGGGGCCATGGAACTCGGGGAAACCCTGGAGGAGACGGCGAAGCGCGAGCTGCACGAAGAGACCGGTCTTGTCGTGCGTGACCTGGAACTGCTGGATCTGCACTCTGGTCCGGACTGGTTCCTGGAGTACCCCAACGGAGACCAGGCCTACGTCGTCGGCGCCACGTATCTTGCCGGAGCCGTGGAAGGCGAGCCTCGGCCGGACGGCGGCGAGTGCAGTGAGGTGCGTTACTTCTCGCCGACTGGGCTTCCTGCCGACATGAACACCTACAACCGGCGGCTGCTCGATCGCTCCCTGGACAAGCTTTGACCGCCTGCCAGGGCGCCCGAGGACGGGCCCCACGGGTCCACGCCGGCGGTGCGTGCCGGTAACTCGCCACGCCGCCGTCTGTACCATGTGGTACATGTGGCAGTTGGTGACGGCGGGCGGGTTCGATCGGATCGGCAGGTGGGCGGGGTACGGCGCCGCGGTCGCCATGACGCCGTACCTGCTCGTCAAGGTCTCGTGGGTGGCGCAGGCGCTCGCCGGTCGGTACGACGGCGACGCCACCGCGTTCGTGGCACTCAACATCGTGACGATCGGCATGGCGGCCGTGGCGATCCTGGTCGCGCTGGCGCTGGCACGCCCGTGGGGCCAGCGGGTGCGGGCGACGCCGCTGGTCGTCGGTGGCTGGCTCGGCGGCGGGTTCCTGGTCTCGGCGCTGCCCTACCTCGCGGTGCAGGCGTTCCTCAGCGCTCCGACGGAAGGAGCCGGAACCGGCTCGTCGGGGCCGTCCTGGGAGATGGCGCTGCTGCAGACCGCGTTTGTCGGGATGGGCGCCGGACTCGCGCTCGCGCTGCCGGCGTACGTCGCTCGGCGGTGGCCGGCGGCGGCGCGGGTCGCCGCCGCCCGTGCCGCAGGCGGCCGCCTATGGCCGGCAGCGGCCGCCGCGCTGGTCGGGGTCGTCCTGCTGCAGTGGGCGGCCGGCAGCCCGCTCGGGCTCACTGTCCCCGGCGACCGCGCCCCGCACTGGCACGCCTTCCACGCGGTGCTCGGCGGCTGGGCGCTGGTCGGCGCAGCCGGTTACCTGGCGTTGGTCCGCCACCGGATCCGTCGTGCGGCCTGGCTACCCGTCGGCGCCGTCTGGCTCACGAGCGGGGCGCTCGTCGCGTGGCACGGCTGGAAGCTCCCGTTCATCCTGGTCGCTTCGGCTGCCGGCCGGCCCGAGGACTCCTGGTTCCCCGAGCACCTCGGGCTGCTCGTCGTCATCCACGTGGTCGCGGTCGCTGCCGGGCTCGGGATGATGAGCACCCTACGCGGCCGGCGCGATCGTGCGACGTCGTACGTCGTCACCCGCGAGCTCGACGCACCGGTCGAGGTCGTGTGGCAAGTGCTCAGTGACGTCGAGGCGATGCCGCGCTGGACGCCATCGATGACCCGGGTCAGGATCGCCGGCGGCCGACCCCTCGGCCTCGGCAGCCGAGTGCGGATCCGGCAGCCGAAGCTGCTGCCGGCCACCTGGACGGTGCATGACTGGCGGCCGGTCGGCGGGTTCGCATGGCACAGCCGCACCACCGGCGTGCACACCATCGCGACCCACCGGATCCTCCCGGCCGGTGGCCGCCGCAGCGAGCTGGCCCTGTCGATCGAGATGCGGGGCGCGTTCGCGCGACCGATGTGGCGGATGGTCGCCGGCACCATCCGACGGTACGTCGACCTCGAGCTGGCCGGCCTGGCTGAAGCGGCCGAGCAGCGCGCTCAGTCCGCGGAGTAGAGCGCGAGGTAGCGCTCGTGCGCGGCCGTCACGCCGTCACTGTCGCCGCTCGCGAGGAGGTCGAGCAGCAGGCCCCGGACCACAGCCACGCCGAGCCGCGCGTCGACGGCCGCGGTGGAGGGGTCGCCGGTGAGCTCGGCGAACGCGGCGGTCAGCGGCGCCAGCCAGTCGTTGATCACCCCTTCGAGCAGTGGCCGCGCGTGCTCCTTGCCCTGCAGGGCGGCTGCGTAGAGCTCGAAGAACAACCGCTCCCCCGCCGCCTGCTCGGGGTCGGCGAGTTGCTCCCACCAGGCGCGGGCGGCGGCCAGCGGGTCGTCGTACTCCTCCGACAGCGCGGCGTACCGTTCCCGCGCCGCGGCGTCCACCTGCCCCACGACAGCGATCATGAGCCCGTCCAGCGAGCCGAAGTGGTAGATGAGCATCCGGTGACTGGTGCCGATCGCCTCGGCGAGCGAGCGGAGGCTCCAGTCGGTCGAGCCGCGCTCGGTCATCACCGCCACCACTGCCGCGAGCAGGCGCTGGCGCGGGGAGGACGGCTCCGATGTGCTCACCGCTCGCAGGTTAGTCGGCCCGCCGACGCCCGTGCGTCGCCCGGGTCAGGCAGAGACGCCGGCGGCCACCGCCGGTCCGACGGCGATGCCGAGCAGGTAGCAGCTGGTGAAGAACCCGATGGCGGCATCGCGCGCAGTCTCTGGGACGAACGCCGAGGCGCGGTGGATCAGCATGCCCTGGCCCGAGACCGCGGCGAGCGAGCAGAGCCCGAGTCCGACCAGCACCACGGCCGTGGCCGGCGCCAGCGAGGCGGTGACGGCGCCGACGATTGCCGTGGCCGGCAGCAGCACCGTCAGCCAGGCGGTCGGCAACCGCGCACCGAGGGGTACGACGACCCACGACAGCGAGCCGCCCGCCAGGTAGGGCCACAGGATGACCATGCCGGTCGCGGCGGCGGACACGCCCTGGTCGGCGAGCAGGACGGGTGAGAGGTAGAGCAGGCCGAAGTTCGTCGAGGCCAACGTCAGGCTGAGACCACAAAGGAGCCAGAAGCGGCCGGCCCGCAGCAGACCTGGCGGCGGGAAGCGGTGGGGTCGGGCGCCGACGTACCTGAACGCCAGCGCGGCGAGCACCAGCGCGGCCGGGCCAGCGAGGACGAGATGGACGGGCATCATCGCCACGGCCGTCACGACGCCGGCGACGAGCGCGATGCCGAGCGGATCCCAGGGTCGGACCGCTCGCCGAAAGCTCGGTCCGAGCGCCCGCAGCAGGGCAGGCATGCCGAGCAGCGCGAGCACCGGAAGCGCGAGCGTCACGCGCCACGACGTCAGGTCGGCCACCGCCTGCCCGACCAGTGGACCCGAGGAACCGACCACCGCCAGCCCGCCGGTGATGGCACCCACCTGCACCGCCGAACGGGCGAGGCTGGTGGCGAGAACTGTGAACCCCGCGGCGCCGAGGGACTGCAGGAGCGCGGCGAGTGCCAGCACCGGCACATTCGGACCGGTCAGCGTCAGAGCCGCCCCGAGCGCGAGCAGGGACGCACAGGTCGCCACCACGCCGCGCGGTCCCAAGCGGCCGAGCGCGGCACCGGCGATCGCGGTTCCGATCGAGGTGCCGGCGCCGAACGCGGTGACGATCAGCCCGGCGTGGCCGTCGATCCGGTCCAGCACCAGCACCGGCCCCGAGACGCCGAGTGACATCGGCGCGCTGAGGGCAACCAGCACCAGGGCGGCGACCGCCGGCGGCGCACCGGCCCTGCTGGCCACCACCGCCGGCTTCATCGCTGCCTCGGCCTGGAGGCGCCGCGGTGGTAGACCTTGTTCGCGATCCGCCACTCGCCGTCCTCGGCCACGAGCACGAACATGTCGGTGAAGACGTCGGGCCCGTGGTGCAGGGTCATGGCCGCGGTGGCGACGGTCCCGGTCACACGTACGACGTCGAGCCGCCGCCGACGGTCGGCCTCGTCGGCCGCGGGGGCGCCGGGAAAGAGGCCGCAGTAGTCGTCGAGCGGCCACGACGCGAAGCCGTGCTCCCGGATGCCCTCCACGTGAGCTGTCGGCCGGAAGGCTCGGCGGAAGTGGGCGGGGTCGCCGGTCGCGTGGCCGCGGGCGTAGGCGACCAGCGGCTCCAGCACCGCGGCCGGCGCGGCCGCCTCCGGTGCGATCGTCAACCGGAGGTCGGCCAACGCGGCCGCGTCGGGCACCGCGCCGCTCATGCCGCCGGCCGCCGGACCAGCCGGGCGAACCGCAACACCCGCTCGGTCAGGTGGTCCACCGCAGTCAGCTCCACCTTGCCCGGGAGCTCGCTGCCGTCGGCGCCGCTGAGGTTGGCGGCGCCGTACGGGTTGCCGTCGACGAACTTGATCGGGTCGGTGTAGCCGGGCGGCACCAGGACGCCGCCCATGTGGTGTACGCAGTTGTACAGCGCGAGCAGGGTGGCCTCGGTGCCGCCGGTGCCGCCGGAGGAGAAGCCGGCGTAGACCTTGTCGGCCAGCCGACCCTCGGCCCACAGCCCGCCGAGGGTGTCGATGTACTGCTTGAGCTGGGAAGCAACGTTGCCGAACCGGACCGGCGTGCCGAACAGCACCGCGTCGGCCCACGCCGCGTCGTCGGGCGCCGCCACCTCGATGTCGGTGGTCGCCGCGGCGTGCGCGGCCCATGCCGGCACGCGGTCGATCACCTGCTGCGGGGCGAGCTCCGCGGCGCGCCGCAGCCGCACCTCGGCGCCGGCGTTGGCTGCGGTCTCGGCGGCGCGCTCTGCGAGCCGGTGCACGCTGCCGGTCGAGCTGTAGTAGATCACCGCGAGTCGGGTCTGGGTCATGGATCTGCTCCTTGTGGTTTCGTGGTTGTCGTCAGCCGGCGCGCACGTAGTCGACGAGCCGGGAGTAGTTGTCGGCGCCGTGGCCGTCTCCGACGGCGCGGGCGACCCAGCGCCGGGTGACCTCGACCAGCTCGTTGTCGAGGCCGACGTCCTCGCCCTGCCGGAGCAGGTCCTCGATCGACGGCAGGTGCGCGGCGAGACCGCTGGTCGGCACGGCGTACTCGTCCTTGTCGATCTCGGCGGCAAGCACGCCGAGGAAGTCGTGCAACTGACGCAGCTGGACGTCGGCGCCCGCCAAGAAGGCGCCGACCTCGACACCCTCCGCGGTGAGCATTCCGGCGGCATGCACGAAGCCGTTGAGCAGGCCCCACATCACTGAGTGGATGCCCATGCCGAAGAGCGCCGCCGTGCCGGGGTCGTCGGAGACCAGCCGGCCATTGCCCGCGAGCACGTCGAGGGTGGTCCGGTGACGCTCGTAGACCTCCGCCGACCCGCCGTACACGATCACGCTGCTCGGGTCGCCGATGCCGGCCGGGATGGTCTCGATCTGGCCGTGTACGTAGCCGACGCCGTGGGCCGCCGCCCACGCGGCCGTACGCCGAGCGTCGCCGGCGGTGCCGTCGGAGAGGTTGACCACGTCGCTGTACGCAAGGGCGTCGCCGGCCCGCTCCAGCAGCCCGCGGGCCACCTCACCGCCGGTGACGTTGACGACCACCAGGGGACTCGCGCTCGCGGCGGCCACCAGGCTCGGCGCCGCCGTCGCGCCCATCTGGACCAGCCGGTCCGCCTTCTCAATGGTCCGGTTCCAGACCGTGGTCGGGTGCCCGGCGTCCACGAAGGCCAACGCCAGGGCGGCGCCCATGTCACCGAGACCGACCACGCTCACTGGCTGCTTCTGCTCGCTCATCGCACGTCCCTTCGTCGTCGGTGACGACGCTAGGGATGCGGATTACCGGCCGGCTTCAGTAACGGCTACTGGAGATCGACCGCCGCTACTGGAGATCGACCTCCGCCAGCTCGCGTCGGGAACTGATGCCGAGCTTCGGGTAGGCCTTGTAGAGGTGGTACTCCACCGTGCGGCGGCTCAGGAACAGACGTTCCCCGATCTCGCGGCTGGCCAGCCCCTGCGCGGCGAGCCGCACCACCTGCAGCTCCTGCGCGGTGAGCCGGTCGACCGCGTCGACCGCGGTGGCGGTCGCCGGACGGATCCGGGCGCCGGCCGCCCGCAGCTCCGCCCGCGTCAGCTCGAGCCACGGCCCGGCACCGAGCCGCGTGAACCCCTCCTCCGCTGCGCGCAGCTGGTCGCGGGCTGCGGTCGCGCCCCGGTTGCGGCGCAGCCAGCTGCCGTAGGCGAGCTCGGTGCGGGCCCGCTCGAGCGGCCGGCCGCCGAGCGCGTGCGCCGCCAGCGCCGCCTCGAACGCCTCGTCGCTCGGGTCGAGCAGTGCCCGAGAGCGTGCAGCGACCGCCCGCGCCCACGGCTGACCACCGGCAGCGGCCCACTGCTCGAACTCGGCCAGGGGGTGCTCGGCCCGTTCCGGTACGCCGAGCCGGACCGCCGCCTCCACCAGGTCACCCGTCGACGCCATCAGCACCGTGACGTGGTGGCCCGGCGCGCTCCTCGCCGCCTCTAGTCGCCGCAGTGCCTGATCGACGCGTCCGTGGCCGAGATCGCTCAGGCTGAGCGCGCAGGCGGCCGAGACCCGCCCGGTGTCGTCGAGCCGGCTGGTCAACGCGCGCAGCCGCGCCTCGTCGCCCTCGACCGCGGCCGGCCACGCGAGCGCCACCTCGGCCGACGAGGCGCGAGTTGGCAGGCCGGCGTCGCGGGCCAGCGTCAGCGCCTCGGTCGCGGAGACCTTCGCGTCCCGCATCCGTCCGGCCCGGAACTCCGCCGACGACCTGGCGTGGAGCAGTCGCGGCAGCCGGCCGAGGTCGCCGCGGTCGCGCGCCTGCTCGATGCCCGCGGCCGTCAGCTCGAGCACCGCGTCGTCGTCACCGAGCACGATGGCGGCGTACGCGCCGTGCAACAGTACGTCCGGATCTGCGGTCGCGCCCGACGACCGGGCGCAGGCGACCGCCGCGCTCAGGTGGCGCAGGCCGGCCTCGTAACTGCCGGCCACGAGGTCGGCGAAGCCGGAGACCTTGCAGTCCTCGTGGCCACGGGCCTGCAGCTGCTCGGCGGCGGCCGTCACCGGCGACGGGTCGGTCGCGAACCAGCCGTACGACGCCGCGGTGGCGTACAGGCCGAACGCCACGTCGGCGGCGGCGACGGCCGCTCCGTCGAGCAGCAGGCGGGCCGCGCGTCCCGGATGACCGCGCTCGAACTCGGCCGTACCCAGGATCCGGAGCCGTCGGGTGACATCGCCGGTGGTGACCGGCTCGGCGCGCTCGGCGAGCGCGGCGGCCGCAGCGGCGTCGCCACCGGCGAGCGCGGCATCGGCTGCGGCGAGCAGTCGCTCCGCGCGCAGACTGACGTCGGTCGTCAGCTCGGCGGCCCGCGCGAGCAGTCGAGACCCGGCCGCGGGGGCCCCGCAGCCGGCGAGGCGGCTGCCCGCGGCGCTGACCTCCTTCGCAATCGGTTCGTCGGGCACCAGCGTGCCGGCGGCGAGGTGCTGCGCGCGTCGTGCCGGATCGTCGGTGACACCGGCGAGTGCGCGATGCACCTCGGCGCGCTGCGCGGCGGGGGCGTCCTGGTAGATCACGGTCGTCAGCAGCGGGTGGCGGAACCGGACCTGCTCGCCGGTCGCCTGGACCAATCCCGCCCGCTCGGCGGACGCGAGGTCGGCGAGATCGGCGCCGAGAGCCGCGGCAGCGGCCGCGACCGTCACGGTGCTCCGGCCGCCGTCCGCCGCCGCGATCAAGGCGAGCAGCCGCGCCTGTGACGGGAGTCCGACCAGCTGGTCGCGGAATCGTGCGGCGACCCGATCGGCCACGGGTAGCGGTGTGCCGTCGTGAGCAGCGGGGACTTCGTGGGCGGCGATCTCCAGGATCGCGAGGGGGTTGCCCTCGGCGGCGGCGATGATCGGCGGCTGAGCGGTCTGCGGCAGACCGCGGTCGGTGAGGAGATGGGCAGCCTGGTCCGGCGCGAGTCGGCCCAGATCCAGCGTGGTCGCAGTCGGGATCGCCGGTGCGGCGCCGCGGGTCGCGAGCACCAGCACCAGCCGCTCCCCGGCGAGCCGACGGGCCGCGAACCCGAGCGCCTGCGCACTCGCGTCGTCGAGCCAGTGGGTGTCGTCCACCAGACACAGCAGCGGCCGGTCGTCGGCTGCCTGTGCCAGGAGGTGCAGGACGGCGAGCCCGGCCGCGAACCGGTCACTGTGGTCCGCCGCGCCGTCGCCGTACGCCGCGCGGAGCACCGCTGCGTGCCGTGGTGCCAGCGTGGTCAGCTGCTCCCGCAGCAGCCACGCCAGCTGGGACAGGCCGGCGAGGCCGAGCGCGGCCTCCGCCTCGACGCCGGCGATGCGGACCACCCGGAAGTCGCGTGCCGCCTCCGAGCCGGCGAGCCAGTCGAGCAGCGCGGTCTTGCCGATGCCCACCTCACCCCGGAGCACGACGACGCCGCTGGTGCCGTCGAGGGCAGCCTCCAGCACCGACGTCAGTCGCGCCTGCTCGTCCGCCCTGCCGTGGAGCATGCCCGACCTCCTCCCGGCCTTCGTGGAGAGAAGTCATCTCGCACCGCCGGCTATTCCTGAGCCGGAGATTTTTGTACCGAATGGTTCACAGGGCCTTGATCCCAACCGCCCATGAATGTGCACGGTGAGCGGATGGCTCCTGCAACGGGTCTCCACCCGGACCGCCTTTGCCGCCGACCGTCAGCCCGAGCCGGGCGGCGACCCGGGGCTTTGCATCGACCGACTTCCGGGCGTGAGACCGACGGCGTCCGTCGGCTCCGACAGCCTCCGCAGCAGCAGCCACGCCAGTGCCGGCATCGCGACCAGGGGCACCAGGGCTGCCTGGAGCGACGTGTGGTCGGCGAGCACGCCGACCAGCGGGCTGGTCAGGCCGCCGGCACTGACGGTGAGTCCGAGCGTGATGCCGCTCGCGGTGCCGATCCTGCTCGGCAGGTAGTCCTGCGCGAGGGTCGTCTGCAGGGAGAACGGTACGTAGAGAGCGATCGCCGTGATGATGACGAACGGATAGATCGCGAGCCCCGGTACGACGACGATCCCGCTCACGCCGACGACGGCGGCGGCGTACGCCCACCTGGCCACGTCGACGCGGCGCCAACGCTCGGCCAGTCGGCCGCCGGCCACGGTGCCGACGGCGCCTCCGACGTACAGCAGGGCGAGGGCTGCGATGCCCGCCGCGGTGCCGCCGCCAGTGCGCTGCGCCACGTGCAGCGCGAGGAACGTACCGAGACCTACGAACACGATGGACCGGCAGACCACCACCGCGGCCAGCCTCACCATCGCCGGCCAGTCGTCGATGCCGGCGACCTGCCTGCTCGTGGTCGGGCCCGGCTCCGGCGTCGCCGGGGCCGCCAGCAGGTAGAGCACGCTCCCGACCACCGCCGGGACCAGGAGGATGGGTGTGTACCGCAGGCCGCCCAGCGCAGCGACCAGACCGACCAGCAGCGGGGCCGCGGCGAAGCCGACGTTGCCGCCGAGCACGAACCATCCCATGGCCCGGTGACTGCCCCTGCTCACGAGCCGCGCGACCCGGGCGGACTCCGGGTGATACGCGGCGACCCCCACGCCCGACAGCGCCACCAGGAGCACCGTCACCAGGTAGTCGCCGACCACCCCGGACAGCGCGATCCCGACTCCGGCGACCAGGGTGCTCACTGGCAGCAGCCAGCGCAGCGGGCGGCGGTCGGCCACGAAACCGAAAAGCGGCTGGGTCAGCGAGGAGAGCAACGAGGTGGCCAGCACGAAGCCCGACACTGCCGCGTAGGAGTACGCCCGCTCGGCGACGAAGAGCGGCACCAGCGCCGCGAGCGCGCCCTGGTAGACGTCAACGCAGCCATGGCCGATGGTGAGGAAGAGCACGCTCCGGTCTCGACGCACTCTAGGAGTCTGCGTCCTGCGCAGTCCTGCGTACTTCCGATAAACTGTCGACTGTTGTCGATATCCCGCCATGGATGCCGGAGGTGATCACACCGGCAGGATCGACGTACGGACCCAGCCGATCGCTCCCACGAGCATCCGCTGGCTCGACCGTGGCGACAGCATCGACACCCACCGGCACAGCGACCACCAGGTGGTCTACCCCGCCAGTGGGGTGCTGACCATCACCACCGACCGGGGCTCGTGGATCGCCACGCCGACCAGCGTGATCTGGGTGCCCTCCGGGGTCGCTCACGCGCACGCCGCCCACGGCGAGCTCGAACTCCACCTCGTCGGCGTGCCCGCGACCACCGCAACCACCGGCCTCACCGAACCGGTGCTCCGCAGCGTCACGCCGCTGCTGCGGGAGCTGATACTCGAGTGCACCCGGGTCGCCGAAGCCGACACGCCGCGTCGCCGACGACTTGTCGCCGTGCTCGTTGACCAGGTGCGGTCCGCGCCACCCGCGCACGGCCACCTGCCAGCCCCGACGTCGCTGCTGCTGCGCGACGTGTGCGGGATCCTGGCCCGCGACCCGGCCGACAGCCGTACCCTCGCCGCCCTCGGCCGTGATGTCGGCGCCAGCGAGCGCACGCTCTCCCGCCTGTTCCACGCCGAGCTCGGCATGACCTTCCCGCAGTGGCGCACCCGGCTGCGGCTGCACCACGCCCTCGAACTGCTGGCCGAGGGCGGATCCGTGACGTCCGTGGCCCACCGCTGCGGGTGGTCGTCACCGAGTGCCTTCATCGACGTCTTCCGCCGTGCGTTCGGAACCACACCCAGCGGTTACCGACGGCCCGCGGCCCGCGCGGCGCTGCGGACCTGACGCCCGTCCCGGTCGGGGCCCTGGTGCCGCGCGCTCGGCCGGGTTGCGTCGAGGCCGGCCAGGCGCTTCTGGGCCCCGGGGCGAGGCTCATTGCAGCCAGGTCACCTCGTCGAGGTCTGTGGTAGCGGAATGTTCCTGCTAGTGTCGACTCCATACCCCCCGGGGTACCATGAAGGAGTGGACATGAACATGGATCCGAACCAGCTCGGAGATGTCGTCGCCCGGCTGAAGCGAGTACAGGGCCAGGTCGGCGGGATCATTCGCATGATCGAGGAGGGTCGCGACTGCGCAGACGTGGTAACCCAGCTCGCTGCAGCGGCCAGAGCCCTGGACCGCGCCGGCTTCAAGATCATCGCGACCGGGTTGCGGCAGTGCGTGGTCGACGGCACCCGGCACGTGGACGAGGCCGAGCTGGAGCGGTTGTTCCTGTCCCTGGCCTAGGGGGTGTCTGATGGATCCACGCACCGCCTTTGACCTACGCGACGAGGTCCAGTTCCTCGACGTGCGCGAGAACGACGAATGGGACGCCGGTCACATCGAGGGCTCTGCGCACATCCCGATGGACAGTGTTCCGGACCGGCTCGACCAGATCGACCGTGGCCGCCCGGTGGTCGCGGTGTGTCGCAGCGGCCGCCGGAGCGGACTGGTCGCGGCCCACCTCTCGCGTGCCGGTTTCACCGTCCACAACATGACCGGAGGCCTGGAGCAGTGGGAGGCCGAGGGCCTCCCACTCACCGGGCGGCGGACCCAGGCGGGTTGAGGCATTGCCGGCCCTCTCATTTTGCAAGTAGGTACCCTACCCGGTAAGGAACGAGCAGTATGGTGCAGATCGAGACGATCGAAACCTCGGGCCTCGGCGACCGCAGCTATCTCGCCACGGATGGTGGGGTGGCCGTGGTGGTCGATCCGCAGCGCGATATCGACCGGGTTCTCGAGCTGGTCGACAAGCACGGCGTGCGCGTCACCCACGTGTTCGAGACCCACATCCACAACGACTACGTGACCGGTGGGCGCGAGCTGGCCGAACGGTTGGGCGCCGCCTACGTGCTCTCCGGCGACGACCAGGTGTCGTACGACCGGCTTGGCGTCGGGGACGGCGATGTGATCACCACCGGTGCTCTGCGGATCCGTGCCCTGCACACGCCCGGGCACACCCACCACCACCTCAGCTACGTGCTGGAGGACGCCGACGGCCGGCCGCGGGCGGTGTTCACTGGCGGTTCCATGCTGTACGGCACCACCGGCCGCACCGACCTGGTGGGCCGGGAGTTCACCGACGAGCTCACCCACGCCCAGTTCGCGTCCGTCCGGCGGCTGGCCGCCGAGTTGCCGCCGGAGACCAAGGTTTTCCCCACCCACGGGTTCGGCAGCTTCTGCTCGGCGACCCAGGCAAGCGGCCAGGAGTCCACGATCGGGCAGGAGCACCAGGTGAACCCGGCGCTCACGCTGGAGGAACGGGAGTACGTCGACAACCTGCTTGCCGGCCTGGACGCCTACCCCGCCTACTACGCCCGCATGGCCCCGATCAATCGGCGGGGGCCCGCACCGGTCGATCTCTCCCTTCCCGTGCAGGTTGACGCTGCCGAGCTACGCCGCCGGATCGAGGCAGGTGAGTGGGTGGTCGACCTGCGCGACCGGCGGGCGTTCGCGGCGGCGCACCTGGCCGGATCGCTCGGGTTCGAGCTGTCGACCAACTTCGTCACCTACCTCGGGTGGCTGTACCAGTGGGGCACGCCACTGACACTCGTCGGGGAGTCGGAGCAGCAGATCGCCGAAGCCCGCCGGGAACTCGTCCGCATCGGCATCGACGCCCTGGCCGGCATGGCCGTCGGCGACGTGGCAGCCCTCGCTGATGGCGAGCCGCTCCGCTCCTATCCCGTGACCGACTTCGCCGGACTGGCGAAGGCCATGGCCGAACGCGACGTCCACGTGCTCGATGCCCGCCGCAACGACGAGCGTGCCGCCGGTGGCGTCGCAGGGTCACAGCACATCCCACTGCACGAACTCCGCGACCGGATCGACGACGTACCTGCGGGTGAGCTGTGGGTCTACTGCGGCTCCGGCTACCGCGCCTCCATCGCCGCCTCCGTCCTGGACCGCCCCGGTCGCCACGTCGTGCTCATCGACGACAGCTACGACTCAGCCAGGAACGCCGGACTCGAGAGCTAGACCGCGCGAGTGCCCTCACCCGTCACAGCTGGGCACGCACCAACCTCACCAACTCCGCGAGGAGATGCATGACGAACGCAAACCACCATGTCGATGCGGTCACCGTGCGCGGGTGGCTCGACCATGCCGACACCGTGACCGTGATCGACGTACGCACACCTGCCGAGTTCGACACCGCCCACATCCGGGGCTCCTACAACGTTCCGCTCCGGCTGCTCGACGAGCACGCCGACCAGGTGCACGCCCGGCTGGACCACCACGTCGTGCTGGTGTGCCAGTCCGGCTTACGTGCGGCTGAAGCGCGCCAGCGGCTCGCCGCCAGCGGCATGGACGACCTGCACGTCCTCGACGGCGGCGTGCCCGCCTACGCCGCTGCCGGGGGGAACGTCGTGTACGGACGCCGCCGCTGGTCCCTGGACCGCCAGATACGTCTCACCGCCGGGCTCCTCGTGCTGCTGGGCACGCTGGCGAGCCTGTGGGTGCCGTGGACGCTCGCGGTCGCCGTCCTCGTGGGAGCCGGGCTGACCTACGCCGGCCTCACCGACAGCTGCCTGATGGGACGAATGCTGTCGAAGCTGCCGCGACTGCCGGCACACCAGCTACGCCGCTGGTTCGCCTATCTCGTTCTCCTTGTCGCCGCGCTGGTCGTAGGCCAATTCATCTTGACTCCACACGGCTAGACCTGAAGATGGCCACGAGATAACGGGCCACGTCGAGAATTCGAGGCCCGACCGGTATGGCAGAAACCTGCGAGGTCCAGCTGCGGACTCACCCTGACTTGGCACAACCTCGCGGATTACTCACATCGCCAGCCCCGAACCAGGCCGTCCATAGGATGGAATCTCCAGCCGGCGCAGTCGAGATGCTACGGACAGCAGGTGAAATGGAATGACCATGGATTACGGTACGCACGTGCAGGAGGAACTGCGCGAGCTCACCCGTGAGCTGCGGCGGGCCATCCCGCAGGTATATGCCGGATACAAGCAACTGCACGACGGTGCGCTTGCAGCCGGTGCATTAGACGCCAAGACCAAGGAACTGATCGCCTTGGCCATCGCGGTGAGCAAGGAATGCGACGGCTGCATTGCGGCTCACGCGCACGCCGCCGTCGAGCGGGGCGCGTCAGAGCAGGAGGCCGCCGAGGCGATCGGGGTGACAATCTTTATGAACGGTGGACCAGGCACCGTCTATGGGGCACGAGCATTCTCTGCATTCCGCGAGTTCGACGCGAAGAAGAACCAGTAAGGCCGACGCATCTCCCGCCCGATGACGCCGACACGTTTCGGCCGGCCCTTGCGCTGATCACGACCGGCTGGCCCACCGGCTTCGGCTACCGACCGAATGTGGGCCCGTTCGTCTTCGATATCCGAGCGCGCGCTCGGAGCCACCCAAGCAGATGGCGTATCCGTTCCGGGTACCAGCGCGTTCCCAGTTCGGCGTTGCTGATCATCTGCGGTCTTCTGGAGGCCCTGCGCGGCCAGATTGTAGCCACGCGGCAGCGTTTGGGCGATGCAGAGACACATCGCTCGACTATGACGTCTGCACGTCGCCGGCGATCGACCAGATGGCGAAGGCGAGAGCGATTGCGACCGCGACCAGGGGCCAGGTGGGCACTCGTCGCGGGAAAGCATTGCCGACGAGTAGGGCGACGCCGATGAGGATCAGTGCCAAGGGGGCCAGTGTCAGCATGCGTGGACGGTACAGGTGTACCGCTGCCACGTCCGGGCTATCGGCACTTCAGACTGGAGACCGTCTGCGATTCAGGTCTGGGCCGATCGCGACCGGCGTGACGTTTGCGCTCACGTCCCTCGTGTGGTCTGCGGGCGAGCCCCGCGAGATCGCCGAGATCATCGCCTTCCTCGCCAGTCCCGCAAGCAGCTACATCAACGGCGCGATCCCCTTCGCCAACGGCGGCGAGCTCAGCACCCTGCCCGGCTGAACGAAGAAGGCTTGATTCTTTGCCGTCAGCCTGTCGGATCCGGCGCGGGGCATTCGTAGTAGGAATGAGACGCGGCCGGAGGAGGCCGCGGAGACAAGGAGTCGTGAGATGGCGCGGTATCTGATCTCGTTCGAAGACGGCGCGATGGACTTCCCGGACGAGGACCTGCCCGATGTGACCAAGGCCGCGCATGCCGTCCGTGAGGAGGCCAGGGACGCGGGCGTGTTCGTCTTCGCCGGCGGGCTGGACTACGACGTGAAGCCCGTCGTAGTCGCCACTGACGGGATGGTCACCGACGGCCCGTACCCGGAGAGCAAGGAACTCCTCGGCGGCATCACCATCGTCGACGTACCCACCCGGGACGCGGCCCTGGAGTGGGCCGCGAAGGTCGCGGCCGCCTGCCGCTGTGCGCAGAACGTCCGTGCGTTCTTGCCGAAGCGAGGCCGCGACGAGAAGGCGCGGTACCTGATCTCGTTCGACAACGGTGCGATGGACCACTTCGCCGAGGAGGACTGGCCCGAGGTGGGCGAGACCTCCCATGCAGTGATCGAGGAGGCCAAGGACGCCGGCGTGTACGTCTGCGCGGGCGGGCTGGACTACAGCCCGGAGGACGGCAGTACGCCGGCGTGGGTCGGCACGGTGGCCACCGACGGGACGGTCACCGACAGCCCGCGCCCGAAGGCCAGGAAACCCATCGGCGGCTTCACCGTCGTCAAAGTGCCCACCAGGGAGGCGGCCATGGAGTGGGCCGCGAAGATCGCGGTCGCAGGGCGCTGCGCGCAGGACGTCCGCATGTTCATGCCCGACCCCGCCGTCGACTGAGACCCCGTTGACGGCGACGCCGCAACCGTTCGCACACAGGGCGGCTGTCCCGGTGGCATCGCAAAGCTGCAACTACCGCCCAAAGATGGGGGTAAAGGGAAGACGATCTTGATCGTCTTCGGCGTGGTGCCTGCGACCTGGGCTGTTGGGCCAGTGAGGGGACTTGAGGCGGGCAACTCGATCGCGGCCTGCTCGTCCGCTCTACGGAGGTCGTCGACCGGGTGCACGGTCGCCCGGTGTTGCAGGTCGTTGGGGGCACGCCGGGGCCCGGTGCGAGCGACGTATTACGACTGGGACTTTGTGCGCGGGTCACCCATCGGTTCCGGCGTACCTGACTGTGGACTGCTCCCGGTAGGGGTGGGCCTTTGATGGCTGGTGAGGCCGTTCGGGGCCGCGTCAGGGCCACGTCCGGCTGTTGAACCTTGAACGCCACCAGAACGTTTGTCGAGGAGACTGCGTATGTCGGCTACGAGGTCGCGCATCTCAGCGGGCAGATCCCGCTTTCCGTCGGAGTGGCGACGGTTGCGACCGATGCGGGCAGTTGCAGCTATCCGAATGGCGGCGGTCCGGCAGATCTCGATTCCGGTGCGCTGCAACTCGTGCGAGTGGAGTACCTGTCGTCTGGCTTGCTCGTGCAACCTTCTGGCAATCTCACGCTCGCGGCGCAACTTCTCCATCAAGCTCGCACGGGGCCCTGGCTCACCCTCTTCCACTGGCCCAGCCTAAGAGGCGTCAGGCCACCCGGTCCAACATCCGGCCATGACCGCCAACGTCTGATATCTGTTGAATCTTACTGACGTGGACGCACAGGTATCCCTGGCTACTCCTCCTCGGAGGCGCTCCGGTACACGTCGTGGCGGCTCGGCTTGGCCATGCGGACCCCGCGATCACGCTTCGGGTGTACGCCCACGTGATCGTCGGGCATGCCGCCGGTGCGGCCGACCAGTTCGCCCAGGCGGTGGCGGTCGAGGTCGACCACGACGACGAGCATTCCGGCCGTGACGAACCGACCTCGCGTTAGCAAAGGTGTGAGCAGACCGGAGCGTAGTGGAAAACGATGCCCAGGCCAGGCCCGTGCTGACCTGGGCTTTCGTGTGGAGCCAGCGAGGGGAATCGAACCCCTAACCTCCCGATTACAAGGGGCGCCGATCCTGCCGACTGTGGCCCCTACCTGCGACGATGCCCACACAACCACCCACACCAGCCACCTTGGACCCCATGTCTTAACGAGATTTCGCGTCACGGATGGCGTCACGACCCAGCCGAGCTGCGTGCACCCGGCGGCTGCCGATGTATGAGCCACCCGATTCCAAGTTGTCAGCGCTCTTCGAAAAGTAGGCCACTGGCGCTCTTTGAAAATCGGCCACCCAACCACGATTGGCTGGGTGATCACAGTGCAGGACTGGGCGAAGATCAGGTACCTCCACGGCAGCGAAGGCTTGTCGATCCGGGCGATCGCGGCCCGGTTGGGACTGTCGCGGGACACGGTCGCGAGGGCGGTGGCGTCGAGTTCGCCGCCGCGGTACTCGAGGGTGAGTGGTCCGTCGGCGTTCGATCCGTTCGAGCCGCAGGTGCGGCAGCTGCTGGGCGAGTTCCCGACGATGCCGGCCTCGGTGATCTCCGAACGGGTCGGCTGGCCGGGCTCGCCGTCGTGGTTCCGCAAGAAGGTCGCCCGGCTCCGGGCAGAGTATGCGCCGAAGGATCCGGCTGACCGGCTCTCGTATCGGCCTGGCGACCAGGCCCAGTGCGATCTGTGGTTCCCTCCGGTACTGGTGCCGCTGGGGTGTGGGCAGGCTGGTTCGCCTCCGGTGTTGGTGATGGTGGCCTCGTTCTCGAGGTTCATCACGGCGGCGATGATCCCGACCCGGCAGACGCCGGACCTGTTGGCCGGGATGTGGTCGATCCTGGCCGAGCAGATGGGGGCGGTGCCGCGGCGGCTGGTCTGGGACAACGAAGCCGGCATCGGCCGCGGCGGCACGCTGGCCGCGGGTGTGGCTGGGTTCACCGGGACGCTGGCCAACAGGATCGTCCAGCTCAAGCCGTATGACCCGGAGTCCAAGGGCATCGTTGAACGCGCCAACGGCTTTCTGGAGACCTCGTTCCTGCCGGGGCGGACGTTCACCTCGCCGGCGGACTTCAACACGCAGCTGGCTGAGTGGATGCCGAAAGCGAACGGTCGCCGGGTCCGCAGCACCAATGCGAGGCCGGGCGATCTGGTCGCTCTCGATCGGGCGGCGATGGTTCCGCTGTCGCCGGTGGCTCCGGCGGTCGGGTTCACCACTCAGGTGCGGCTGCCGCGGGACTACTACCTGCGGGTGCTGGGCAATGACTACTCGATCGACCCGAGCGTGATCGGCCGAATGATCGACGTCCACGCCGACCTGGACACCGTCACCGGCCACTGCGACGGAACCCTCGTCGCGTCCCACCCGCGCAGCTGGGCCCGCCGGCAGACCATCACCGATCCGGCCCACGTCCAGACCGCAGCCCGGATCCGCGGCGATTATGACCGCACCCGCACCGGTGCCGCGGCGGTGGACAGCGGCGACGGCGCTTTGGTGCGTGACCTGACCGACTACGACACCCGGTTCGGCGTCGACTTCATCACCGACGCCAGCCTCGACGCTCGGGAGGTGGCGTTCTGATGGCCACCGCACCAACCGAGGCAATCAAGCAGATCGAGTACTACGCCACCGCGCTGAAGGCACCCCGGATCCGAGAGGCCGCCACCCGGCTGGCCGACCAGGCCCGCGACTCCGGCTGGACACACGAGGAGTACCTGGCCGCGGTGTTGTCCCGGGAGGTGTCCGCCCGCGAGTCCTCCGGCTCCGAGCTACGCATCCGCGCCGCCAGCTTCCCCGCCCGCAAGGCGATCGAGGAGTTCAACTTCGACCACCAGCCCAGCCTCAGCCGCGACACGATCGCGCACCTGTCCACCAGCCAGTTCATCCCCAAGGCACAGAACGTGGTGTTGCTCGGCCCGCCCGGCACCGGCAAGACGCACCTGTCCATCGGGCTGGGCATCGCCGCCGCCCAGCACGGTCACCGGGTGCTGTTCGCCACCGCCGTCGACTGGGTAGCCCGGCTCCAGACCGCCCACCAGCACGGCCGGCTCACCACCGAACTGGCCAAGCTGCGCCGCTACGCACTCCTGATCGTCGACGAAGTCGGCTACATCCCCTTCGAACAAGACGCCGCGAACCTGTTCTTCCAACTCGTCTCAACCAGATACGAACACGCCTCGATGATCCTCAGCAGCAACCTGCCGTTCTCCCGCTGGGGCGACGTGTTCAGCGACCACGTCGTAGCAGCCGCGATGATCGACCGCATCGTCCACCACGCCGACGTACTCACCCTCAAAGGCAACAGCTACCGCCTCCGCAACACAGACATCGACACACTCCCGTCCCACCGAACCAAGAACACGGCACAATAACCACAACCAAGTGGCCGATCTTCGAAGAGCGCTACCGGCCTAGATTTCGAAGAGCGTCGACACAAGTGGGCCGACGGCCCCAGGACCGGCTATCTCACACCTTCTGATGCGATGAAGGAGCGGGGCCTCCGCTCCTTCATCGCATCAGAGGGTGTCCTAATCGGTGCGTCATACTGCGGGAAATGCGTCACGATCTCGTTGATGTTGCTGCTGCGACAGCTCGGCGAGGACGCCTTGCACCTCCTTCGATTCCCAGCGCCTCACGGCGTACTGACGCCTCGTGGCGCACACCGCAGCGAAGTACCGCAACGCCAGCAACCCACGCCGACATCAGATGGCGCGACATGGCCGAACCATTAACCGCTGTGCCGGTAGTTCGCATCGAGGTGCCTGCGAACAACGGGGCCGTCCAAGCACCACTCCGGCTCGACTTGCATGCAACAACGCCAGGTGACCATCGCCACAAGTGAACTTGACCTACCGGCCCACCTGTCATTTCGCGTGCGCACAAGATGCCCGTTCTCTGTCAGCGGCTCAACCACGGGATACAGCCAGGCGCGGGCTTGGGCTCCGGGCTCGTACCGCTGGTCCCCGGCCACGATGGCCGGCAGCGGCCGGAAGGGGTCGAGCAGCGTCGGGCCGTGCACCGTTCGTCGTCCTCGAGCCGAAGAGTCAAGTACGTCTCGGCTGGCTCCCGCGATCACCCGTCGGACGGTGACAGCGGCCCGCCGGCGTGGTTGCGCAGGGCCTCTGCGCGCACTCGGGCACCTCGACCGGGCCGCGGTCTGTGGTGTGCAGCCAGCCCGCACCAGCCACGACCAGAACGTCGACGAGCTCGGCTGGTAGGACCCGGCCCAGCACGACGCACGCGGCGCGCCACCCATGTCAGCCGGATGCCTCCTTCGCGTACGTCGGGCCGTACCGGTCGAGCAGTGATGCCAGCACGGAGCCGTGACGGGGGGGAGCCCGCACCGATATCCGGGGCGGCGGGCGTGTTCCCGTCGGCTCGCGGTGTTCCGGTCCGTGGGCGATCGACCCGATGGCCAGCGCTTTGAGGTGAAGATCCGTCGTCCGTGGTCACCCGCTGAATGATTGGCTGTGCCGCGAGGGCGGCATGACGACGTGGTGGACGCCGTGCGGGAGGTCGATCCTCCGGTCCGGCACCAGTTCGCCGGTTTCGGCGTCGACGCGGAAGACCTGCACGCCGGGCGTGTCCTGGTAGACCGAGGCGATGAACCAGCGCCCAGAGGGGTCGAAAGTGCCGCCTTCGGGCAGGACACCGTCGAAGAGAACCGTTCGCGCGGCGGACAGCCGCCCGGTCGCCGGATCAAGCCGCAACAGGCTGACAGAGGCGTGCTCGTCGTACTCTGAGGAATCGGGCGGCAGCGCGGTGCCGCGCATGTTGACCGTGGCCACGAACCGGCCATCTGGGCTGACGGCCAGACCCTCGGCGGACCGGTCGGTCGCGGCTGTCGCGACGACCCGGTGGCTGGCACGCTCGCCAGCCGCGGCGTTACCGAGGCGGATGACACCGACGGTCGACGGCTCGTTTGGCAGCCGGCCCTCCAGGTCGGTCGCGGTCAGGTCGCGGCCCCAGTTCGAGGTCAAGTAGTGCCTTCCGTCCGGGGTGAACCGGCCGACGAACGGGTCCTTGCCTGTCGCCACCACGTTCCCCCAGAGCCGGGGGCGCTCGCCCACCTCGACGAAGGCGACTCGGTCGCGATTCGTGACGTTGACGGCGACGAACCGTCCGGACGGATGCCACTGCACGTTAGTCACGAGGTCACCCCGGGCCGCGGTGACGCCGAGCGCTGCAAGATCGACGGACCGCGGAGTTCCCAAGCCGCTGCCGTGCTTGCTCTTGGGGATGATCTGCAGCACCGACCGCCGGTCCGGATTGGCCACCACAGCTACGGCGGAGCCGTCAGGACTTACGGCGAGAGCCTCGGGCATCGCGGCTACGGCGACGGTGCTGCGGACTCGAGGCGCTGACGAGTCCGACACGTCCAGCACGGTCAGCTTGGTGCCTTGGGCAAGGTCATTGACGGTGGAACCGCCAGGTGGGCGCTGTCCTAACCGTTCGACCACATAGGCGGTGCCCCCATCCGGTGACAGACCCAGGACCTCGGGAGCGGAGGTGACTGAGTTGGATGCCTCCACCGAAGCTGTCGCCACGCGGTTGCCGTTCAACTCAACGACGGACACGAGGTCACGGAACCCGGCACTCTCCGGCGACAGGACACCATCGGCATAAGTACTGGCCAGATGCTCACCGTCTGAGACGACGACGATTCGTCCGTCCAGAGCCGGCGCCCGTCGTTCCTCGGCTTGTGCTTGCGTCACAGCGCAGGCCGTCACTGCGGGGAGGCAGAGCAACGTGGCGCTCGCGATAGTCAGGCGACGAGTCATGGCTGTCCTCTCTGGGCACGAAGCTGTCAACTCCAGCCTGCGCTGGCACCCCTGATCGGTGCCAATTCAAAATTGGTCACCTGTGATAACCAGTTAAGATCACCGGGTGGATCTCAGATCGGTGGAGTGCTTCGTAGCGGTCGCCGATCTGCTGCATTTCGGCCGGGCCGCGTCCTCGTTGCACCTCAGCCAGCCAGCCCTCAGTGGACGTATCCGCTCCCTCGAGACGGAGGTGGGGGTCAGACTGCTCGACCGCGACCGGCGATCGGTGGCCCTGACCGAGGCAGGCCGGGCCTTCCTGCCGGCGGCGCGCGAGACCCTGGCCGCAGCGCACGCCGCCAGCACCGCGGCACGCCGCACGGCCCGCGGCGAATCAGGTCAGTTGCGCCTCGGGTTCACGGTGATCGCCTTCCACACGTCGCTCCCGCGCGGAGTGCAGCAATACCGGGCGCAGTATCCGGACGTGGTCGTCGACCTGGTCGAGCGCAACTCGCCCGCGTTGGAGGAAGCCCTGGTCAGCGGGGAGATCGACCTCGCCATCCTGCATCCCCCGCTCCGCCAACCGGGCCTCGTCGTCCAGGAGCTACCCGCCGAACAGCTCGTGCTCGCATTCCCGGAGACACACCCACTGGCGGATCGCGCCGTCCTCACCTTCGCAGATCTGGATCGCGAGCCACTCCTAGCAGCGCCACGCGCGATCGGCCCTGCCCTGTACGACCGCCTGATGGCCGCCTTCGCGCAGGCCGGCGCGGTCGCACAGGTGGTCCAGGAGGTCACCCCGATGACCACGCTCACAGGCCTGGTGGCCGCAGGGTCCGGAATCGGCTTCGTTACTCAGGGGATCGCCAACGCCAGACGCCCTGGAGTGACCTTCACAGCCGTGCGCGGTGCACCCGATCTCCCCCTCGCTGCGGCATGGCTTTCACCGGACCCACTGCCATCGGCCAACAATTTCCTCGCCATCGCTCGCCGCGTGCTGACCGATCGTTCCGCTGAGGCGAGTGCATCTCGGGCCTAGGGGTGAGCCTGCGCGCAGTCGGTGAGGCACGGCGGACCTTGCCGCAGTCGACGCCCGCGGACCAGCTGCGACCAACCACGCCCTGTGCGGCCATAGCCCGATGTCGTTCGTCCGCAGGAAGCGTGCCCGTAAGTGGATCCGCTTACGAACAGGTAGGACGATCGCGGCGCGACGCCAACGTCTCATGCGTAGGTGACGCTCGCTTGTAGGTACGTCGGGCGGGAGATCGCCGTAGCGGACTACACCAGTGACCGGAGTCCGTTTGGCCGAGGTAGTCACTGGCTTGGCGAACACAGGCAGAATGGATGACCCACCGGGTCGGCGTACACCGGCCAGGGACCACCGATGTCAGGTAGTTGGATCGCGCCGAGGTGCTTGGCCGTCTCCACTGCGGTCGGGTCTTCGACGGCGATGTCGAGATGAATTTGTGGCGGGTACGTCGGGTCGGGCCAGCGGGGTTGGCGGTGTTCGTCGATCTTGGCAAAGGACAGGATCGGGCCGTCGCCGCTGTCGAGCATTCTCCAGAAGCTGTCCCACTCGTGTCTGGTCTGGTGCAGTCCGAGTAGCTCGGCGTAGAACGCGGCCAGGGCGGAGTGGTCCTCGCTATCCAGCACGATTCCGCCGATCGTAGGTGCCGACCAGGTGTCGTGGGCACGCAGAATGGATGTCCCGCTGGGTCGGACCAGACTTCGCAGTCGGTGCCGTCCTCGTGCCAGGTGGCTCCATGCTCGCCGAGTCATGCCCTTGTGGCGGTGGCATCGGGGACGCCGATATCGAGGTGGACCTGCTTTGGGTATGCCGGGTCGGGCCACTGGGGCGGGTGGTATTCCTCGATGGCTTGGAACGCCAGCCGTGGGTGCTCACCCTCCCGCCCGATTGTCATCAAGTCCGGTGGTCGCCGCAGGATCTGCATGTCGAGCAGCTCGGCGTAGAACGCGGCGAGGACCTCGGGGTCGGGGCAGTCGATCACGATGGTGTCGATTCGTGGCGTCATGGAAGCACAGGATGGCACTTGGCAGGGACACTCCAGTCCGGCTACGAGGCACACATGCTGGTCGTGCGGGCGTTGCCGCGCGTCAGCGGCGCCTTGATCCCAAACGGAGAGGGCAATTCGGCAATCACCGAAGTAGGGAACGTCGCGGTCGGCCAGGAGGTCAAAGTCGTCGACAACGGTGCCGTAGACCCATCGGTAGTAGCCGGACCCCGCCATGTGTCGGCCGAACCGGTCGGCATCTGCCCGCGAGACAAGTCTGCGAAGGGCGTCGATCTCCTGCCAGCAGACGACCAGATGCAGGTAGGTGGAGAACGTGCTCCGGCATCCATCGGGATAGCCAACGGGCACGTCCGGGTACCGCTGCTCGAGCTCGTCGCTGATCAACGCGTCCACGACGTCGGACCGCTCATGGCAAAACCAGTGCAGCTGCTCATGCACATAGACGGCCAGGAGGCGTCGGCCACGGTTGCGCGTGTTGAGCGTCAGAACCGGATGGCTGTGCGGAAGCTGTGTCGCCTCGTCGACGAGGACGTCAGTAGTGAAGCGCCAGGGCGTCAGGTCGTGAGCGGCGAGCAAAGCCTCCAGTTCCGCCTTGGTACGCCGTTCCTCATCGGTGCCGCTGACAAGACGGACAGTGGGCGTCATCCAGGCGATGTTGAACCCGTCGACAGCTACGTGTCAATGGCTGACCTTAGTTCATCTGATCGACGTGTCCGATTGAAGATCACATACTTACCCGAGCAGTTGATCAGCTGGAGTGGATGGCCATCGACATGCGTTCGACGTGCCAGTAGATCAGCCCTCCGCAGCCGCCGTAGCGGCAGTGCCACTCGGTGAGTGAAGATGTTCTGGTCGAACGCCCCGAAGTGCGTGGAGTCGCTGCCGACCGCGGAGGTGACAAGCTGTCAGATGTTGATCGGAACTCGACCATCGCCCCCCACCGAGGATGTACATGGACGACCTGACCCCGGACGATGTGAGGTACGTCGTCATCGACTTCGAGGGCACCACGCCGCCCGGTCGACCGCCGGCGCCCATCGAAGTGGCCGCCCTCGTCCTCAACCCGGCCGGTGACTCGGCCACGTCGGAAGCGTCCTTCGAGGAACTCATCCGACCGCCCGACGATGCGCCGGTGACGCCGTTCGACACCATGCTAAAAGGGATCACTTCCGCCGACGTGCAGACCGCACGGCCACCCGCCGACGTCTTCACGGCCCTCGACATCTGGCTTCCAAATAGCCGCTGCCTACTGGTCGCGCACCACGCATCGGTCGAGGCAGGAATGATCTATCGGCACCGTGAACACTGCCCAGCGCTTTCCACAACCCCATTCCTCGACACAGTACGGATGGCCAAGGCCGTCCTACCGGGCGTCGGGTCCTACAACCTGGACCAACTCCTCCTCCAACTGCGAATCCCCAGACCAATCAACCGGCACCGCGCCATGCCCGACGTCCGCGCGACAGCGCAACTATTCCGACGCCTCTGGGGCCTCGGCGTCAGCCAAGGCCACTGGAAAACTGGCAAAGACGCCCTAAAGATCGCCGGCCTAACACCACAGGCGTCCAGACCCCAACAGACCTCCCTGTTCTAAAGCCTGGGGTCCGTAACACCGTTCGTGTTACGAACCCGAACGGTTCCGGTTCGCGGGTGGTGGGATGGCGGCTCGTGCCTTATCAGCCTACGTTCGCCCGGTCGTTGCGCACAGTCGCACTAGGAAGCCTCGAGGACGAAGAACAGGAAGCACAGGAAGGACCCTGAGGGGGATGTCACGAGGTCGGGGAACGCCTCGCGGGCACCGGGTGCGGGAGGTGGTTCGCTCACGACGGCGATCCGGAAGCCGGCTGCGGTGAACTCGTTGGTTATTGCGTGCAGTGGTCGGTGCCAGTACGTCAGCACGGCGGCTTGGCCGTTGAAGGTGTACTCGTCGGACCACCGTTCGGTCGCGAAGTAGTCGCCTTCGGGCCTGATCAGACGGTAGACGAAGGGATGGTTGACGGCCACGATGAGTCGGCCGCCGGGTACGAGCACGCGTCGCAACTGGGCGAGTGGTGCCTTCCAGTCCTCGAGGTAGTGAAGGACCAGGCAGGCGACGGCATCGTCGAACGCGGCGTCGGGGAACGGCAGAGGATCGGCGCCCAGACCGCCCTGATGTAGGGCCGTGCCATCGCCGAGCCGCTGCCGGGCCAAGTCCAGCATCTTGGCGCTGGGCTCGAGGCCGGTCACGATGGCGCCGCGATCGCGCAGTGCCGCGAGCAGGGGGCCGGCTCCGCAGCCGACGTCAAGAATCCGCCGCCCGGCTACCTCTCCGGCCAGGTCCAGCATCGCCGGCCGGGTGTAGTAGCCGTTGATGAGGTTGGACTCGGTCTCGGCCGCGTACGCCTCGGCGAAGCTGTCGTAGTCGTTGACCACAGCCTGGCCGGCAAGCCGGGACGAGTGCTCAAGGTCAGAAGACATGCGGCCATCCTGGCAGGTCTGATCGCTTCGCCGTGCTCACAAACCTCGCCGTACAGCCATCCGTACAGCCAAAGCCGGTCGACGGAGACTGTCCGGGGCCGACGTGAAGCGACACGACGAGCAGGCCAGCGGCAGTTCCCGACGCTGGCCGACAGCAGTCTTGATCTTTGCACGGGTGTGCGCGCGGGGACGATCTACGCACCGTCAGGGCTCGACGCCTGGGGCAGTTAGCGTCGTGCGCCGACGATGGCGTGACCCTGGGTGTCAACCTGTTGCAATGCTGACTCTGCGGCATCGGGACCGGCGGCCAGGAGTGGTAGCCGCACCGCGGCGGTTGGGATGCGGCCCTGGGCGTGAAGGACCGCTTTGATCACGGTGGGATTGGGCTCGGCGAACATCGCACTGGAGATGGCGGCCAGGTGGTGACCAAGCGTTCGAGCACGGGCGGCGGTGCCGCCACGCCACGCGTCGACCAACTCGACGAATCGTGCCGTGGCCACGTGTGCAGAAGCCAGGACGCCGCCGTGTGCACCGAGTGCTAGCAGTGGTGAGATGAAGGCGTCGTCGCCGCCCAGCACCGCGAACTCGGCCGGCAGGTCCGCCAGAAGCTCAAGGGTGGCAGTGTCGATGCCGCCGACGGCGTACTTGATGCCAACCACACCGTCAAGGTCGGCCAGTCGCCTGATGGCATCTGCAGACAGGTTCTGCCCGGTCCGGTATGGGACGTGATAGACCACCAGCGGGACAGGGCTGACGGTGGCAAGAGCCGCGAAGTGCGCGACAACCCCGGCTTCACCGGGGCGCAGGAATGGCGGCACCACACTGAGCGCCGCGGTCACCCCAGGGCGGCAACACAGAACGTTCACGGCCTCGACTGTGCTGGCGCCGACCAGAAGGTGGGCCGAGCGCTCACGGCACGCCCGGGCGATCACGTCGACGACTCCGCGCTGCTCGGCAGCGTTCAACGATGTCGGTTCTGCCGTGGTACCTAGTGCCACGAGACCGGATGCACCGGCGGCCAGAGTCTCGTTCGCCAATGCCTCCAGCGCGGCGAAGTCGGCAGCACCAGTGGCATCGAATGGAGTGATCAATGGTACGTACACACCGGTCAACGTCATGGATCCAGCGTCCGGCACCCGGAGCGGTTAGGTCCAGTTCACGTTTCTACACGGAACCGTAAGCTGTCCTGATGCTCGACGTGCGCCGCCTACGACTACTGTGCGACCTCTCCCGCCTCGGCACGATCGCCGCCGTTGCGCAAGCACACAGCTACACGCCTTCAGCGGTTTCTCAACAGCTGTCTGTACTGGAACGAGAAGCCGGCGTACCACTACTGGAACGCACCGGTAGGAGCGTCACCTTCACCCCAGCCGGCCGAGTCCTCATCGAGCACGGTGAGACGGTCCTGGCCGCACTGGAGCAAACGACTGCCGCGCTAGCCGCCGCAGCCACCGACCTGTCCGGCCCGTTGCGCATCGGCGCGTTCCCGACCGCAGTCCGTACGCTCCTGCCGGCAGCGCTGGTCTGCCTGGGTGATCAACACCCTGGACTCGAGCTGATGGTCACAGAGCTGGATCCCGTGGACGTACCTGCCGCCCTGCGAGAGCGGCAACTCGACGTCGGTCTACTCCACGACTACGACGCCGTGCCGGCAGAACCAGAACCCGGATTGGATGCGGTGCCGCTGCTGGAGGAAACGGTGTTCCTGGCCGTCCCCAGCAGCGCGGCCACCACCGATGACACCGACGTACTACACGCCGTTCGGGACGCCAGTTGGATCATGGCTAGCCCCGGCACCCTCTGCCACACCGTGACACTGCAGGTGTGCCGCGCCGCCGGCTTCACGCCCCGGCCCCGTCACAACGCCGACGACTTCGCCACCGTGCTCGCCCTGGTCGCAGCCGACCAAGGAGTCTCGCTCGTACCCCAACTCGCCGCCGCCCAGCCACCCGCCGGAGTCCGACTCCACCCACTACCCACCCGCAGACGCACCCACATCGCCTACCGCAAAGGCGTCGCCGCCCACCCCGCCATAGGCGCGTTCGTATCCGCCATCCGCACCTCCACCAGCACCTACCTCAACCGGTGAACACCCTGATCGGCACACCTGTCGATCAAGGCTGAAGAGCCAGACACACAGCCGGAGTCGGTCACCGCCCGACCACGCACGCAACCGCCGGCGGGTGTCCGGTGAGGATCCCGCACCGGACGCGCCGGTACGAGGACGTGATTCTGTGCCTGGATAGGGTTCGTCCTCGTGGTCGACATCCCGATCGAGATTGAGCTCGGGGAGCCTGGCGAAGCGCTGCCCTTTGTCCGAGCCGAGGTGGGAGGCAGAACAGTCCGGGTACTCCTGGATTCGGGATCCGCTCGGACAACAGTGACGCCGCCAGATGACGCGATCCTTCACGCTCGCGAGCCCGAGGGTTCAGGGGTGTTCGGTGGACAAGGTGAGCGTCGCGTCTGGCGAACTTCGATCCGGCTGGGTGACCTCGATCTGGGAGCAATCGAGGTGGACACGCACTGCCCCGGCGAAGGACGCGACCACATCGGCCAAGACGTCTTGTCCCAATTTCGATGCGAGTACCGATTCGCCGACCACACGCTCCGCCTTGACGAGCGCGCAACGCCGGCAGAGACCTCTCCGATCTTCATCAGTGATGGTCGACACGTCTACCTTGACGTAGCCTGGCCAGCCGGCGTCACGGCCAGCGCCGTCCTCGACACGGGCGCTTCTGTCACGGTTGCCGACGCATCGTTCGTCCAGGCACACTCAGCACTCTTCACACCAGTGGGAGAGAGCCAGGGCATGGATGGCTCAGGTGCCGTACTCGAGACCCCGATGGCGAATATGAGCGGCCCGCGAGTCCTGGGACAGAGCTTCACCGCCTCTACCGTGGCTGTCGTTGACCTCAGCGCTGTCAACCAAACCATCCAACGTCCGATGGACCTTATCCTCGGCTGGCCAGTCCTGCACCAAGCCAACTGGCTCATCGACCATCCGAAGCGACTTGCGGGGCTCACGGCCTGAGCAGCATTGGCTGGTCGGCGGCCTCGCAGCACAGATCCCGGTTGAGGCCAAAAGCCTAGGATTCACGGGCGCGAGTACCCGGCCTCGTCTCAGAAGCCCATCGCCATCCGTACGCGGAAGGGACAGGGGTGAAGCCGAGGATCCACCACGCCCAAGGCCCGTCCACAATCCGAACTGTGGTCCCCATGCGGACGCGGCGTGTGCGGGGTTCATGCAGCTGTACATCCCGCTCCGCAAGCGTCTCGCGGTCCCGGGTCGTCGCCCGGGCCAAGCGGGACCGCCAGGTTCCAACGAGCTCAGGGGTTACTTCTCATCGCGGTCCAGGTCATGGTCTTTCACGACCTGCTTGAGTGTTGGTCTGTCTGCTCCGTCGATGTGGTCGATGACTTCGGTGAGCCGGGTGATGGTGCGGTCGACTTCGAAGCGGGACCGGTCGCGGTCGCGGATGATCACTGCCATGAGCAGGGCGGTGAGCACCAGGGCACCGTTATAGATCTGCAGGCTGGGCATCCGCATCAGCAGGTCCTGGCCGGCGAACGGTCCGCTTCCGCGGATGGCGGCGTCGATGGTCACGACCGACACGATCAACGCGCACGGAGCCGCACCGGTGAGTTGGAACCTCAGCGCAGCCCACACGATGATCGGGAACGCAAGGTATAGGGCGTCGTAATGGACTCCTAGGACAGCGACGACGGACGATGCCGTGAGCAGCGCCGTGTACTCGGCCCCTCGGCGCCAGCTGACCGAGCGCGGCAGGTGGAGCGTTCGGAGCGTGAGAAGCAGCGGTACCACCACGAGAACGCCCATGACGTCGCCGGTCCACCACACCAGCCAGGCCGACCAGAAACCACCGGCCGGGATCTCGCTGGCCACAAGTCGGATCACCGTGCCCAGGGTGGCGCTGACGAGCATCCCAGCAAAGGCACCGAGAAACACCAAGGCAAGGGCGTCTTTGAGCCTGTCCAGCTCAAGCCGGAACCCGGCCCGCCGCAACAGCAGATAGGCGCAGACCGGGGCAAGAGTGTCACCAGCGGCCGACATCAAGGCAGGGGCTGCCGGAAGGAGAGTCAGCTCGATCGGGATTGCTGCCAGCGTGATCCCCGGCCAGACCCGACCACCGAAAATGACGAGCGCTGCCAGGCTCACCCCGGTCGGCGGCCAGAACGGGCTGACGTTGCCGTTGATCGTGCCGGCTAGCAGACCCAGCCGCGCAGCCACGTACCAGGCTGCGGCGAGGGCGAGAATCTGGACGCACAGCCTCGCGGCGGGCTGGAGCCGATCACCGTTTGTCCATCGAAGACTGTGTATGCGCTGCCTGGTACCCGCCCCGTCCGTGGCGGGGATGCCCTGATGGGGAATGATGTCGTTCCGCTCCCGTGATTACCTGTGTGCGCGCCCGAGGTCGGTCTCCAGGACACCAGGGGCGGGCTGGCCTGCCAAGGCCGGTCTTTTCACATGCTGAGCGAGAACGTACGGGTCACCTGATCGGCGGCGGTGACCAGATGCTTCTCCGCCGCGGGAATCCGCCGGAGCCGGCCCGGGCGCAACGAAATACCCAGCGAACCCACCCGGGTGCCATCCGACACCGGGACGGCGGCGCATACGGTGCCGAGCAGGTACTCCTCCTGGTCCAGCATTACCCGACCCGAGGAGGCGAGCCGGCGCAGCAGCTCACCGGAGTGCGTAATGGTGCGGGGCGTGAGGTCGACGAGTGGATGACGGCTGAGGAAGTCACGCCGGCGCTGCTCGTCCAGCTGGGCCAGCACGGACTTGCCCAAGGCGGTGGCATGCGCTGCCTCGGCGAAATCGACCCACATGTCCACCCGCGGCGCCCGTGGCGTATCAACGATCTCGACCACCCGAATCTCACCATCCTCGTAAAAGGTGAGATAGGACGCGGCAGACAATTCGTCTCGCAGCTCCTGCATTACCGGCCGAACGCGGCGGCGCAGCGCCTGCCCACGCCCACGGCCGCACAGCGCTTCCACCGCGTCACCGAGCACGAACGCGCCCGTCTCCAGCTTGGCGACGTACCCCTCCCGAACGAGGGTGCGCAACAGATGGTAGGCCGTCGGGAGCGGCAGCCCCGTCTCCCGGGCCAGTTGCTTGGCCGGTGCACCACCCTCGTGCCGGCTCACCGCGTCCATCAGGCGCAGTGCACGCTGCACCGAGGTGATCAGCGTCGGCCCCCGCTCGGCGGCCATACCCCAGCCTAGGCACACCACCCCTGCGGCTCGACGGCGCGGCGCTGGCCGCAGGCATCAGGCACACCCTCACCGAAAGCATCGACCTGTCGCGCCGCATTGTTCGGTTGAGGATCCGCGGGTTCGAGCGGTGGTTGCAACACCCGGTGGGTGAGGGGGTGTTGTGGGTGCGGTTCTCTTTGCGGATGGTTCCGGAGGTGCATCAGCTGTTCTGGGTGGCGATGGCGCGGGGTGATTTCGTCACGGATGCGGCGGTTGCGGCTGGTACGTATCGGGTGCAGGGCCGCCGTTGGCGGCTGACTGCCCGCGCGGCCATGGTTGGCAGGTCCTCAGAATGCGCCGCCACCCACCGGGATGTTCTGACCGGTGACCCAGCGTCCCGGCTCGGATGCCAGGAATGCCACCACGTCCGCGATGTCAGCGGGCTCCCCAGCCGACCCAGCGGCGTGTCGGCGACGGCATCCGCGCGGACGTCCTCGCTGACGCCGTTCAGGAGCGTCCGTACGTCCCGCGCCCTGGCAAGACGCACTGGCCCACATCTACTGACCCTGACCGACCGCCAATCTGGCGGGTCTTTCGTCGTCTATGGCTCGAGGATGGTGGGCATACCGAACGCTTGGACGTGTCGGGCACCGATGAAGGCGTTGCTCTTCACGATCTTCCCGGTCTCGATCCGGAGTACGTCGACGACCATCGCCTCGTAGTGCGGGCTGCCAGGCCTGCGGAGATAGTTGATCAGTGCAGGCCGCCCGTTAGCCGAGGTGGGGAAGGTACGCCAGTCAAGCGGTCGGCTGAGGAACTCCGCTGCCGCGTCGATCCCGACGACCGGCGGATCGGGCGGCATGGTGATCCGTACGTCCTCAGCTAGCAGGGCCCGGAACGTCTCGGGGTCTTTCGCGTTGGCGTAGCGACGCAGGATCTCTTCGTCCTCGCTGGTGAGCGGCGGGCGGCGCCAGTGCTGCGGGTCTGACGGAGCATGCTGCCGCATGGTGTGGCGCGCCCGCTGCAGGAGGCTGTTGACGGCCGCTACGGCGGTGTGGAGTGCCGCGGCGATCTCCTGCGGTGTCCAGCCGTAGACCTCGCGCAGCACGAAGGCCGCCCGCTGCCGCGCAGGCAGGTACATGAGCGCTGCAATCAGGGCCAGCTCGACGGTCTCCCGAGCGGCGAGACCGGTCTGCGGGTCGTTGTCTGCTAGGAGGGCGTCGGGATAGGGCCCGAGTTCGGTGGACCACTCCAGTAGGTCACCAGACGGTATCGTCCGGTGGCCGGCTGCTTTGCGGCTGTCGAGAAAGACGTTCGTGGCGATCCTGTAGAACCAGGTGCGCGCCGACGCCCGCCCTTCGAAACGGCTGCGGGCCCGCCAGGCGCACAGGAAGGTCTCCTGCACCAGGTCGTCCGCGTCGGCGACGTTCCCTGCCAGGCGGTAGCAGTGCACGTGTAGCTCCCGCCGGTGCTCGTCGAAGGCGCGCTGCAGCCAAATCGCCTGCTCTTGGTGCAAGTCGGACATGTGATCTTCCCTGGCCTGAGTCGTCGTCACGACCGTACTGACGACCACCAACCCCATCAGTCATCGGTGACCGATGACGATCGCCGCCTTTGCTCGTCCATACCGTGACCGACCCGACTCCACGAAGGAGACAGCCATGACCACAACCTCCGCGCACCACCCCGCCGCGCCCCCGGTGGTCGACCGGGAGACCTGGCTGCGCGAGCGCGACAAGCTGCTGGACCGGGAGAAGGCACATACCCGAGAGGGTGATGCGATCGCTGCCGCTCGCCGGCAGCTGCCGATGACCCTGGTACCGCCGGTGACAGTGCAGGGTCCCGCCGGCGACACCCCGCTGGTGGAGGTGTTCGAGGGCCGCCGGATGCTCATCGCCTACTTCCACATGTGGCATGACGGCAAACCGTTCGAAGATCAGTGTGAGGGATGCACTTTCTCGACCTGTCACATGCAGACGCTGGACTACCTCCACGCCCGGGACGTCACCTACGCCGTGTTCTGCGAAGGCTCCTACGAAGACAGCGCCCCGTTCGCGGAGTTCATGGGCTACCCGTTCCCCTGGTACTCGGCCAGAGACTCCGACCCCCCTCTGGCGGACGGTCGCGGATTCGGGTTCATCGCCTGCTACCTGCGCGACGGCGATCAGGCATACGAGACGTACTGGACCACCGATCGCGGCACAGAGGCATTGATGACCAGCTACCACGCCCTGGACCTCACCGTGTACGGCCGGCAGGAGACCTGGGAGAACTCACCCGAAGGCTGGCTGCGGATACCCGATGGCCAGAGCCCGTGGCGTCTCAACGGCCGCCCCATCGCGCAATGGACCCGCCCGGGCGTCGAGCCGCCGGTGACGCCCTGAGGCTGGCGTACGTTTGCGGAACGTAAACCGTCGATACCTGGGGCGCCCACGACGACGACAATGCGGGGTGCCCGCAAGGGATCCGCTTACGAGACAGGTGTTTCGAGTTCGCCGCCGCCGTTTGAGCACTGTCTGATCGTTCGGTCGAGGATCCTCATGCGAACATTGCCCGCCCCCAACCTGCCCGACCTTCCTTCAGTCCGTCGACTGGGCCCGCCCCAGCGGGGTGGCGCGCCGCGTGTCGCCGAAAGCGTTTCAGGATGAAGCCCGCCACCGACATCGATGCATGCCGCACAAGCCATCGAGCCCTGCTCGCAGCATTGGCGCCACTGACTGACGACGACTTCCGTTCGCCGAGTTTGCTGCCTGGGTACTCACGTGGGCACGTCGTGACCCACCTAGTACGGCGTGGCGTTAATGATTGGACGGTTGTTCCTGGGAGGATGCTGGTATGGCTCATCCTCCTGCTGCGGCGTTGGTGTTGCATGACGGTGATCGGGACGTTCTTGGTTCGTGGGTGCGGTCGCATTCGGTGCCGGCGGGGTTGGCTCGGCGGGCTCGGATTGTGCTGCTGGCTGCGGACGGGGTGTCGAATACCGAGATCGCTGAGCTGGTTGGGGTGAGCAGGCAGACGGTGATCTCGCGGCGGG
>NZ_JBEEAB010000038.1:0-24610 GCF_040120725.1 Actinopolymorpha sp. B9G3
CGATGGAAGTTCACCAGAAACGACCTCGATGATCTACTCGCCAGAGTCGACCAACATCAAGCAGCCGAGACCGTCCCCGCCGAAGCAGCCTGAACAACCCCTCGGCGAACTTACGAGCTCGACCACTTAGGCAAGGGAACCCCAAACGTACGAGGAGTGCCACAGTCAGGTGTGGTTATGAGCTCGAATTCTCCATCTCACAAGGGGATCCCGATCCGTGCGTGGGAGCTTCGACTTACGGACACCGTTGCCGCGTGGGTGAGGCGGGGACACTAGCGATGCTCACGCCGCATGTCGGCTGTGTGGAGCGCGCTCGTCGCTCTCCATCGTGCGACGGTTTTGATCAGCTCGGCCTTTGCCGCCGCTGCCTCCTCGGTTGTCGACGTCCAGAGGTTCACCAGCTCGTCTGGATCGGAGTGGAGGTCGAACAGTTGCCCCTGGTCGGAGTCGAGGAACTCCACGAGCTTCCAGCGCGAGTCTCGAACCATGGTCATCAGTTCGGTGCCGGTGAGGATCATGTCTCGTGCGTGTTCGGCGAAGACGTGTGAACGTCCCTCGAAAGGTTGGCCGCGTAGTGCGGGTACCAGTGATCTAGCTTCCATCCAGGAGGGCGGGGTGAGTCCGGCGAGTTCGAGGACGGTTGGCCCGAGATCCATCATGGACGTCAGCTGGTCGACCTGCTGCCCGCTCCGGATCCGGCCCGGCCCCCAGACGATCGCCGGCACATGGACGCTTCCCTCGTACATGTTCCACTTCTGGCTGTGCCCATGGTCGCCCAGGCAATCGCCGTGGTCAGAGGTGAACACGATGACCGTGTCCTGGAGGACGCCGCGTCGTTCCAGTGCCTCGATCAGGAGGCCGATCTGCTCGTCGATCATGCTGATGTTCGCGTAATAGTGCTGGCGCTGCCGGAGCGACTGCTCCTCGGTTGGATCAGCGAGATGGACGACGGAGTCGTGGTCGACCTCTTGGTGTTGGCGCCGGAGCTCTTTCAACGCGTCCGGCTGGCTGTCAAGGTCAGCGGTGTTGCGTACGGGCAGGGGTATGTCTCGATCCCGGTAGGCGTCGAGGTGCCGCCCGACCGGATCGTACGGAGGATGAGGACCGGGGAATCCGATCTGTAGGAAGAACGGTTCGTCCCCAGGATAGGTGTCAAGCCACCAACGGGCGTGGTTTCCGACGAAGACATCGGAGTGCAGGTCCTCGTCGAGTTGCCATTCGAACGCCCCGAGCCGGTCTCGGTAGTCGGGTCGATGGCGGTGGATCGTTCGGGTCGGCTTGGTCACTCCGCGGATCCAAAGCGCCTTGTCCCACTGGTCATGGAAGAACGGAACCTTCGGGTGGTCCCGGTCCTTGTTCTCCACCACGGTCCTTTCGTGGAAGCCGAGCGGTGTCTCCCACGGGTGGGTGTGCATCTTGCCCACATTGACGCAGTGGTAGCCGGCGGCCGCGAGCCGCTCGACCCAGGAGTGCGTCCACACCTCCTCGTTGCGCAGGACACCGAGGTTGTGCGGGTAGACACCGGTGAAGAGGCTCGCTCGCGAGGGCGAGCAGGACGGAGCGGTGACGTAGGTCTGGGTGAACGCCGTTCCCTCCCTGACCAGGCGGTCCAGGTGGGGCGTGCTGACGTGCTCATGCCCGAGTGCGTCGATGGTGTCGAACCGTTGCTGGTCGGTGATGATGAAGACGATGTTCGGCCGCGCGGTACCACGTGTCATGCGATGTTTAGAACCTTCCTGTCCAGGCGTTCAAACCGCCGGGGCGTCGGCGCCGGCACCGGCGGGTTCGGCGACAAGTTCGTTCCGGAACGTTTCGGAGGCCAGGCCGATGCAGACCAAGCTCAGCACGCAGATCGCGCCCATATAGACCGAGACCGGCCAGAACGACTGGCTGAATGCCGCCGCGAGTGCGGTGGCGATCGCTGGCGTCGGCGCGCCGCCGATGAGTGCTGAGGTCTGGTAGGCCACGCCGAGGCCGGTGTAACGAGTGCGGGTTCCGAACAGCTCCGAGAACAATGTGCCCTGGATGGCGAACATGCAGCCGGTGCCGACCGCCAGTGCGACCACGATCGTTGCCCACACCACAAGGGTTTCACCGGTGGCCAGCAGGGGGAAGTACGCAAACGCCGTGATCAGGCAGACGACGATTCCGAACATGTAGACCGGCCGTCGTCCCACTCGGTCAGAGACGTGCCCGATCACTGGAATGAGCGCGATCTCGACCGCTGCGGCGATCACGAAACCGTTGAGCATCATCTCCTGGCTGAGGCCGAGCCGGCTGGTGGCGTAGGCGATCCCGAAGACGTTGATCACATTGAAGGAGACCGCATCCGCCATCCGTGCGCCGATCGCCAGCAGGATGTTCTTCGGATGCTCCCGCACCAGTGAGGCGAGCGGGAACGACCGCTTCCTGTCCTTCTCCGCGCGGAAGACGGCAGTCTCCGGAAGAGCGCGCCGGATGTAGAAGGCGAGGGCGAGGAAGCACCCGCTGAGCAGGAACGGTACCCGCCATCCCCAACTTTCCACATCGGGATCGGGCAGCAGTTGGATGAGCGAGAAGATGCCCGTCGCGACCAGGAGTCCCGCCGGCGTCCCCATCTGGTGAATGCTGCCCATGATTCCTCGCCGGTTGGTCGGTGCGTTCTCTAACGCGACGAGCGCGCCGCCACCGAACTCGCCGCCGATGCCAATGCCCTGCAGCAGCCGCAGCAGGATCAGCAACAGCGGCGCGGCAGCGCCGATGGTGGTGAAGGTCGGCAGGAGACCGATGACAAAGGTGCAGCCACCCATCAGAACGACCGTGATCAAGAGCATGCGGCGCCGGCCGATTCGGTCGCCGAAGTGTCCGAATGCCACTGCACCAACCGGGCGCATCACGAACCCGGCAGCGAAAGCGCCGAACGACTGCAGGAACGCCGCTGTCTCCGAGGACTCCGGGAAAAACAGCTGCGGGAAGATCAGCGCGGCCGCGGTGCCAAAGAGAAAGAAGTCGTACCACTCGAGGAACGACCCGGACGCTGAGGCGAGCAGCGCTCGCCGCATAGTGCTGCGGGTGGCTGGCGCGGCACTGGACCGGTCGTTGTCTCCCATACCTACCTCCCGGCGCTCATATGAGCGATCCATGGTGCTCGGATGAGATCGGTGCGGTATGGTTTACGCCATCCCGGCACATCGCGTCAAGGGCTCGTCGCCCGCCCGGCTGGGTAACGACCTGCATGGCCGGCGGTCGTGGCGTTACGCAGTCGTGAGGAGAACCGCCATGGAGCGCCAACAGACCGAGTCGACGGCAGCCGACGAGCTGTCTGAGACCGAGCAGGTAGCGCTCGACTCCGGCGACGACATCGCGGTCCGGATCGCTGTCGCGCGTCGCTACTACCACCAGGACCAGTCCAAGGTGACCATCGCGAAGGCGCTCGGGCTGAGCCGCTTTCAGGTTGCGCGGATCCTGCAGGACGCACGCCGCTCGGGATTGGTTCGGATCGAGATCGGAGCGCCAGGACGGCGAGACCGCGAGATGTCTGCCGCCCTACAAGAAAGACTCGGACTGGGCAAGGCCGTGGTGGTCAGTGCGGAGCCCTTCTCACCGCACTCGGCAGTCGAACATGTCGGACGCGCTCTTGCCGAGGAGGTTGTCGCCGCCGTAAAGGAGGGCGAAACGCTCGGGATGACGTGGAGCAGTGCCGCTGTCGTGATGGCGCAGCATGTAGGGCAGCTGCGCCGGTGCAGCGTTGTCCAGCTCGCCGGAGCGATCTATCCACCGGCAGGGATGCCCGGATCGGTCGAGATCTGCCGCACCATTGCACACGCAGCGGGCGGCGACAGCCATCCGATCTACGCACCCCTGGTAGTCGCTGATGCCGAGACCGCCGGCGGCCTACGCCGGCAGCCCGAGATCGCCGACGCGCTGATTCGGCCCCGGTCGCTGGACGTGGCCGTGCTCTCCGTAGGTGCCTGGCACGCGTCCGCGTCGGCCGTCTACGACATGCTCACACCCGACCAGCAGCAAGAGGTCTCGGCCGCGGGCGGATGTGGAGAGATATCCGGCCGTGTCTTCGACGCCGAAGGGCATTTCATCTCCACCCCTCTCGACGATCGCGTCATCGGCATAGGCGCTGAGGACCTGAAGGCGGTCCCACGTCTGCTGACCTCCAGCCACGGCGCCTACCGGGCCGATGCGACGCTCGCGGCCGTCCGGGCTGGCGTGGTGCACACCCTCGTCGTCGACAGCGAATTGGCCTCTGCGCTGCTGTCATAGCCCAGATGGGAGGCTGAGCTCGGCGACGGCATTGTGTCCCGCCAGTCATGGCATTACCTTCCCAGATATGCGCGGCCGCCGACTTGGGCATCTGCGGAGAGCCAAGGATCTCGCAGAAGCGTACGGATGAGTGACGAAGCGCGGGCAAGACAGGCGCTGTCATCCTTTTCGACCCCGATCTTCAATGAGAACAGGGCAACCAGAAGGGTGTCGATGTCGAGCTGCTGCCGGAACAGCGGATTGTCCGGGGCGTGATATCCAGACAGCACCGGTTCAATGTCAAGACCCGGCCCACGGACCCGCAACACCGCAAGATCATGGACCAACGACCCGGCTCCGGCATCCCCGAAATCGATGACACCCGAAACTCCTCCCGCTTCATCCAGATAAATGTGATTGGGACCAAGATCTTCGTGGCACAAGACCGGATCCGGACACGGGAAGGTGTCGACGTACCGCTCCAATGCCGCGAACATCTCGTCGAACTCCGTCGGCGTAAATCCGGCCGCCAGCACCAGGTTCCGTTCGGCCCGCCGTTCCTCCACCTCTGTCCTCGTGCGAGCAGCCCAATCTCCCGGAGCAGGGACCTGACCCAACCGGGCGATGATTTCACCAATTTTGGCCAGCGCTGCGTACCGTTGGTCAGCATCGAGAATCGCCCACATCTGACCGAAGGGCCGACCCGGAACAGCCCGCTGGACCATGACGGGGAAGTCCTCTCCGTCAATCGTCACCATGTCCACCAGCAAGACCTCGGGTCCCGGAACACCCGCTTCACGGGCGCGCTCGATCGCCCTGGCTTCGCTGATCGCTCCGCCGAGGCTCCGAGTTCCACCAAAACGGCGGATCCGGATCACGACATCATCGCCTTGCGTCGTTTCGACGCGATAGACCTCGTTCTCGTAGCCTTCGACGATCCGCTCGACCTGATCAAGCTCTCCACCGGTACCCCGATGCGCCAAGGACGCCAAAACCTCTCGTGAGGTCGACACTGCGGCATGCATCTCGCGGATGTAGCTGCTGGGCCAGTCCGATGGCGACGGCATGATCGAGATTGCACCAGAAATCCGCCAACCAAGCCAACGAAATACCTGCTTGTTCAACCACAGGCCGTCCGCGAGGGTCCCCTGGCCCGCACCAAGACTACGACCCGGCATCGTGGCAACAGAGGATCATCAACCGTCGATACCTGGGCGCGGTCACGACCGCGACCATGCCCTGTCCGCAGGGGATCCCGCAGCGGACGGCTACGACCAGAGTGGGAATCGAACGATGGGTGCAGACCGGCCGGTCTGCGCCGCGTGATCAGCCGCCCGAAAATTGAGTTTCGATCTGGCTCATCTGTTGCGACACTTCCCGGATCGCACAGCCGGGAGGCTCCTCGTGCTTGAGCAGGTCAGGGCGCCGCTGCGGTTTCGTCCCTTTACTGTGGTGCTGTCGGGTGAGGGGCTATCCATGGTGGGCGATGGCGCCTTCGGCGTGGCCCTTGCCTGGTTGGTGCTTCAGGAAACAGGTTCGGTGGCTGCACTGGCGTCTGTCCTCTTGGCGCAAGCGATCCCGCGCGGTCTGCTCATGCTCTTCGGCGGAGCCATTACCGACCGGCTGTCGCCACGAACCGTCATGCTCTGGTCTCACATTGTGCGGGGCGTAGCCGTAGCCACAGTGGGTACCTCGCATGGGTCGGCAGCGTCCAGATGTGGCAGCTCTACTCGCTCGCTGTAGTGACGGGCGTAGCGGCAGCCTTCTTCGGACCGGCGTCGGAAACCGTCCTGCCCTTCCTGCTGCCTGCTGAGCATCTTCCGCGCGGCAACGCCCTCCAGGGCGCCGTCGAGCAGGTCTCCATAATCGCAGGACCGATGCTAGGTGGCCTGCTAACTGCCGGGTTCGGCCCAGCCGTCGCTATCGAGCTCAATGCCCTCACATTCCTCGTCGCGGCCATGACGGTCCGTGCCGCACCACCCCGAGTAGAGACTCACCAGGAGGCGATGTCGGTCTCAGGCGTCCTCAAGGAGATAGGAGAAGCCCTGGGCGTCGCCCGTCGGAGTCACGAAGTACGGATCGTCCTGCTGATTGTCAGCGCCTCCACGCTGGCCTACAGCGGCGTGTTTGCTGTGGGGCTGCCTGCACTTGCTCAATCGTTCTCGGGCAACGCCGTGGCGCTGGGAACTCTGATATCGGCGTGGGGCGTCGGTCAGCTTCTTGGCACCATCTCAGCCGCGATCACCGGTCTACCTCGACGGTGGGGCCTGCTCATCATCGGCATGACCGTCGTCGAGGCGACAGCCTTCGCCCTGTTGGGCGTCTCGCCCAACGTGTTCACCGCCTCCGCGATTTTGGTGGTGGTGGGCTTCGGCGTCGCATACTCCAGCGATGTGGCGCTTCCGACGTTCATCCAGACCCGCACTCCCCGGCAGTTCCTGGGACGCATAAGCAGCCTCATCGGCCTTCCGTACGTCGTCTTCGAACCGGTCTCCATCGCTCTGCTTGGCGCCGTGCTTGCCATATCCGTCGGTTGGGGATTCGCCGTTGCAGCCATTCCGATGCTCGCGGTTGGCCTCTGGCTGTGGTTCGATCCGCAGGCCCGGAACCTGAGCACTGACCCACCTGACTCCGAGGCGGGGTCGGATGTGCCAGAGGAGCCGAAGCATCCTGAACACCGGACCTTGTAGGCCGTGTGGATCACGGCAGGACTCCCGCACGGGCGTAGCCGGGCGGTGCACCGCGTCAGCGGGACCTTGGTCCGTATAGAGAGGGCTGTTCGGCAGTCGGCCGATCGTGTCCGGTAGGGAACCTCCCGCGTACGGATGCCGATCCCTTGCGGACCTCCGGATCGTCGCCGTGGTGCTCGCGTCGGGATCGACGGTTGGCGTTCCCTAACCGGACAGCCTGCCACCTCACTGGCCTCCGCCCGTAAACCATCAGATCACCTGGTCCGCGTAGCCGCTCGCGGTGGCCGTCCAATGGGAGATGTACCCGGCGGATCCCCAAACTGTCCCTCTCGTCGCCGAGCTCGTGCCGATCGTCGACGGTAGGCGGGTGACAAAGAGCCGGACGCCTGGCTGTTCGCCGCACCCGAGGGTGGACCGCTGCATGAGTCGAACTGGAGGCGCTCCGTCCGGTGGCGCGACGCCCTCACATCGATCGGCGTACAGTCCTTGCGCGTGCACGACCTCCGCCACACGGCGATGTCGATCGGGAAGGCAGGCGCCGCCGCCAGACCTCCGCTCCCAGGTGTGGCCTCTCAGCGAGCCAGGTCCAGGCAGCGGCGGGCGAGGTCCATCCGCCAGGCTGCGTCCTCGACTGGAGTAGGCGAGACGTTCAGGCCCGCGGTGGTGAAGCAGTGGTTCGCGTGCCGGGCGGCCATCAGCAGCGGAAGGTGGGCCTCCCACTCAGGCGGGAGCGGCCGGGCGCTGCGATAGCCGTCGAGGAACGCCCGACGCAGCGGCGGATAGCCGGGATTGTCGAAGATCGCGCCCGGGTAGCCGGCAAGGTTGCCGAGCAACGGACACAGGTCGTACAGGTAGTAGCCCCACCCGCAGTCGTCGAAGTCGAACACGCTGACGTCCCAGCCGTGGGCCCGCCGACGAAGAAACACGTTGCCGAGGATGTAGTCGACGTGGATGACCCCGAAGGATCCGGCAGTGCCGTCGAGCGTGTCGAACAGCTCTCTGGCACGGTCGGCGAGCTCGTCGAAAAGCTTCCGGTCCCCGGGCGCGAGGATCTCCTCGAGCCCGAGCAGCGGCCGGAACGGCGAGGCTTCGGCAGCGAACATCCCGTCGACGTCCCAGCGCGGCAGGTCGAAGCCGGCCGGAGGTTCGAACGACTGTGAGGCGTTGTGCAGGTGTCCGAGCGCCTGCCCGAGCCGATGGACGGCGCGTGGACCGAGGCCCTCGCCGGGTACACGGACCTGACCGTCCACCCAGGTCAGCAGATCGCCGTGTCGCTCGGGACCGGAGTCCGCTTCGGCCGCGCCGCGGGCGAGCCGGACGACGAGGTTGCCGTCACGGTCCGGAACTGGCTGGGGCGTTGCGACGCCGAACTCCCCGAGCGGTTTACCGACCGCCTGCAGGAACTGCAGCTCCGACCGCGTGTGCGCGACGGATCGGTAGCCAGGCCGGTGGACCCGGAGAACGAACCGAGAGTCGGGCCGGGCGTCGACGGAGCTGTCGAGCGTTCCCCGTCCGGTAGTGGCGTCGGCCAGGACCTCAAAGGTCGCGTTGTTCCCGAGGGACAGTGGCCGCAGGCGCGTGGTCGGCGGCAGGCAGTACCACTCCAGCGCCGACCTGGCCAGGTCCTCCAGCGCACTCGCCCGGCTCTGAGTCCTGTCGTCTGTCGCCACGCGCGCGGAGCCCCCTCGATCGTCAGTCGGGTGTGCGACGTTCGTCCGCGGCGCGGACCCGCGGTGACCATAGATCTTCGCCGTCGCCGGTGGCCATTCGTTTTCAGGCGGGTTCAGATAGCTCAGTCGGCAAGAACGGCGGAGGGAGGCAAGCAGACGCCATGGTCCTCGACCGGCTCCGCACCCTTGCGAGGGACGTCGACCCGCCGGCGACGAGGAAACCCACACCTGGGTTGGATCATGCAGACCGCTCTTCCCCGTCATCCTCGCACCCAGCCAGATTGAAGGTCGGAGCGGAACGCGTCAAGACTCGGCGGAGCCGATCACATGTGATGCCGAAGGCGGTCTTGACGCGTGCAGTGGAGACCTGAGACTGGCGTGCGAGGAAGGCGGGGCGGTCACCGGCGCTTCCACGGCGGATCCGGGGTCCTGACGTACGAGGCTTATCCAAGATCCAGACGTTGTCGTTCCAGCATGCCGCGTAGCAGTGCGGCTTGTCCCACGTGCTGAAGTGCCTCGACCAGGACGCCGATCAGGCGAAGGTGGACACTCGCGGTATTGGTGAGGGTTGGGCTGGTCACCAACCGATCAGGGTCGTCGTCGGGAGCTCGGTCAAGGTATGCGTCGATCATCTCGACCACGGCGACGTGATAGCCGGCAAGAACATTCGGCCCCGGGCTGCGGAATGCTGCAGCTTGCAAAGCGGAGTGCCGGTAGCCGGTGTCGTTGGCATCTGGAGCACGACCGAAGCGAGCATGCCAACCTTCCGACTGCCACAACTGCTGCTGGTTCTGCAGCTCGCTGACGTTGCGGTCGTAGCTGCGGGTCAGGTGCCAGACGAGCCAGCCGATCGAGTTTGTGCCCGGCTCAGCGGCGATGTCGAGCCAGGATGCGTCCAGACCATCGAGTACAGCCAGCACCTCCCGCTCTGTGCGATGCACCAAATCGCGCACCAATGGCTGCCAACTCGTCACAACGCCATGATCACACGTTCGCTGAGCGTGCCCGGGCTACACCAAGAACATTGGTCGCGTCCGCTCGAGGATCCCTCAACGGACAACTGTTGGCGGCCGCCGAGACATCAACGCGGCCGCCCGCAGCTTGGCGGCCTGCTCAGCGAATGACTTGATCGCCCTGCTACTGCAGGTCGGTCGGATCGGTTCAGTCGGCGTCCTGGGTCGGCAGCGGCTGGACGATGCGACCTTTGCTTGCCTCACCGTCGTGTAGATGGCGTTACTGTCCTCGCCTGGGCTGACCACCGGGGCGGGGAAAGGCTGACGGTTGAAGGCGTAGCATGAAGCGTTGTGGTGGCCGATTCGAGGCTCCGCGCCGATTTCGCACAGGCCTACTGATCCTCGGTGTTACCGCCGTCTACTACGCAGGTGGACAGATAGCGGCCCTGGAGGGTGTAGGACAAGGACAGGTACGGCTCCTTTGGCCACCACCAGGCATCGGTCTAGCCGCACTACTCCTATTCGGAGTGCGTCGGCTCCTGGGTGAACCTCACTGCGAGCGATCGCAGCCGCGCGTACTCCTCGTGAACGTCGTCGTCGGCGAATGAGGTGTACGGGATGCCGTCGGCGACTAGCGCCTCCTTGAACGGCTTCGCCGCGGGGTGTGCGTCGGGTTCGACGAGTACGAGCTCGGTGCCGTCCCGATCTAGCCCGCTTCAGTCGGTCACCTCTGGCTGGTGTGCCTAGATCCGTGGGTGGAGGTAAAACCGCGTCAGCTTTCGCCCGGCCGCACCCCAGGCGTACCAGGACGTTGGTTCGAACTCCAGTTGTGGCACGGTGAACCAGCTGGCCGTAAGTGAGCCGTACATCACCTTTGCTTGGTCAAGATCGGGACCGATCATCGCGATGTCGTCTCCGAAGTTGCTGGCGGCGTATACGTGACCCTGATGAGTCACGATCTCGCCGTACCCGCTGAGTTTGTCCTGGTGCACTACATGGCCCGTGGGTAGGTCCAGCGCGAACCACGTGCCGCTGGTCCGCTTGTACAGCCCGTACAGTACGTCGCCGTGCACCTCGATGTGCTGCAGGCTCGGCTGCGATGGCAGCGGCTCGGTCCGCCAGAGCACCGAGCGGGTGCGCAGGTCGAAGGCTGCGATCTGCGCAGTTGTGCGAGTCCGCGGCACGCTGCCGCCTCCGTAGGTGTCGCCGGCCAGGTAGGCGATTCCGGCGTGCACGGTGACCGATACGACTGCCTGGTCTGGCAGGATGTCGGGGTAGTTCTGCAACTTCCCTGTTGCCAGGTCGAGAATGGTCAGTGCGCCGGTGAGGACGCCGGTACCCGGGGCGCTGGCGATCAGCACCAGCCCGCGCTCGGTATCGTGGGCCATCTCCCAGGGCCGCTGCAGCCCGGTTTTCCCGAAGGAGCGCACGTCACCGGTCGCCGGGTCGAGCTCGATCACCTCACTACTCGGGTAGAGCGCCGCCAGCAACTTGCCATCGAGCGGCAGCATCGCCTTCGGCTCGCCCGCCACGCGGAACCGGCGGGAAGTGCCCTTCCAGGGCCGGTGAGCGGTGAGGCCGTAAGCGCCGCCGACATAAACGGCGTGTCCCGGATCGAGCGAGATGGATTGGATGAGGTCCGGGCCCGCAACGTCAGTGTCGGCCAGGTCGAACAGTGCACTCTCGCCGCTGGCAAGGTCGCGGTACCACAGGCCGCCGCTCCCACCGGCGACGATCAGGCCATCGTCCTGTCGAACCAGCCCACGGTTCTCGTCCCCGACATTCTCCAGGCCGACGAACTCAAGCGTGGTCTCACCATCGCGGCGAAAGATGCTGCCGTCGCGGCGTGCGATGCAGTACAGCTCGCCGTCCGTCGCCACGGTCAGCGCGTCGATCGGTTCCGTGACCGGCGCAACCAGGACCTTCACGTCGGATCCGTCAGGTGCGAGGTCGTAGACCGCTCCCTCGGCGCTGGCGATGACCCTGGAACCCGTGGCGTGAATGGCATAGATCGCGCCCGGGCCCGGACCGACCAGTTCGGGCGGCAGGATGTCTCGCCTCTCGCCGGTGATCCGGTCGATCGCCACGACGTGGCGCTGCGGCGTGGTACCGACGTAGACGAACCGGTCGTCCGCGGTGATGACCCGGGCGAACTCGACCGCCGGATGCGCGCGCCCGAGACTGCGTAGTACACCGTTTGCCGGGCTGTATTCCCACACCTCACAGCCCGGTGAGGTTCCCCCATAGACGGTCCCGTCCGGGGCGGTCGTGAGGCACCAGACGAAACCGCTGCCCTGGACGAGCTTGCCGAGGAGCTCGGACTCCCCGGTCGCGGGATCATGGCGGTAGAGCTCAGCTTGCGGGTACGTCCCGACGCACACCTGCCCGTTCGAGACCGTCGCCGCCCAGCCGCCGTCGCCGGTCGGTACCCGGCCGATCCGGGTGACTGTTCGGGCCGCCAAGTCGATGGTGACCAACTTCGGTGGAGTCTGACCGCGCGTGACGGCATACGCCATGCCGCCATCGGTGGCGAAGCCTACGATCGCTGCGGTCACTGACGCTGTGCCGAAGGTCTGCGGCTCCGGGCGCCCAGTAGCCGCCGCCGCAGTCCTGCCTTGGACGGTGTCGAGCAGAGCGGCCGCCCCCATGCCGCCTGCCGCGGTCAGCGCTGTCGCAGACAGCAGCGTCCGCCGTCGGAGCCCTGTGGTCTGCTCTGCCATGGGAGACCCCCTTCTTGGTCCCGCCGCTTCCGTGCCGCTCGGCGCGGGCGCCGGTGGAACCAGGAAAGGTAGTGCCGGCGGGTATGCAGCAGAGCCCGAACTTCCGGTTTCGGTCAGGACCTAATCCCTCGGTTGGCCACCTGTCACCAACAACGCCGCCGGGTACTACCCGCACCCCGAGCCCCACCCCTTTTGCCCGCAAGATCAAAGGACACGTGGCGTTCTGGAACGTCCAGCATCGCCGCTATGGTGCTCCGGTTTGTCGCCTACTACGGCCGGTACGAGATCCGGATCCTGCGGCAGGGAGCCGCCGCCGACCCGATCGTCAACGCCACCGACAACCTGCAGCGGTGGGCGTCAAACGGGCTCGACCGGCTCGGCGCCCCGACCATCGCTGTCACACTCGGCCTCCTGCTCCTGCTTGTGGCAATTCCTCCCCTCGTACGCCGGCGTACCCGGAACACACCCCCAGGTGAGGTGCCGGGTCACCCATCCGGCCCGTGCCGATCGGGGATCAACCGGGGTGAGGACCGCGGCCTGGGAGTCGGCTTGGTGTTCGTTTGCGGATCCCTCAGTGAGGCAGTAGGTCCCCGAGGGTCCTCATTGGACGATGGGGTTTTAGAGCTGCAGCGCCTCGAGCGCTCGTAGGAGGAATGCGTCCCGACGATCGGTTGGAGTGCCGATGTCTGGGGGTGTTGTTAGGGCGGCGACAACATCCCAGTATGCGAGTGAGCCCAGTGGCTCGCCGTTCTCGGACTCCCAGCCGGCGAGGATCTCGTCGGCGGCGTCCATCCCATAGGTGAGGACAGCGCTGAGCCGCGTGTAGCCCAGGTCCACTCCTGGGTGGCCGACGCCGGCGCATCCCCAGTCGAATAGGCCGGTGCATTCCTCGTCTACGGCCATTGCGTTGCCTAGCCAGGCGTCACCGTGTACCAATCCGGCCCTATCGCGTGGTCGCGGGATGCGCGCAAGGGTGTCGTCAGCCTGGCGCAACAGCCGCTCACCTGCCGCCCAACGTGGTGACCCTGCATACCGTCGCCGCTCGTAGAGGAAGCCCACTCCGGGATCCATCGCCCACTTCCGCGTAGGCAATGCGGTCGAGGACTCGATCCCGACGCCATGGACCCTGGCAAGCCGAGCGCCCAGGGACCGTAGTCGCAGCGTGCTGTATGCCCCGCCGGCGATCGGCTCACCTGCCAGAACCGACTGTACGGACGCCACCCTGCCCGCTTGGTGCCCCTCGGCGTCGAGACCCAGCAGCCGTGGCGAGGAAATCTCGAAACGCTCCGCTGTGCGCAGCGCGGCAGCCTCGGTCCGCACATACGTACCGTCCTTGCCCTGCCCATCGGCGCCTGCAACACGAAGAATCCCGAAACACTGCGACGACTCAGAAGACTCCGTGCACTGAACGAGCCACGGGCCCACGCCCTCATGCAGGTCACGCACCTCGGTGAGCTGCCCAGACGGGCACAGCACGTCGACTGCCCAGGCCAGTGTGGTGTCGCTTGGAGAGTGAATCATTCGAAGGTCCCTTCGACAGCGAATGTGTCCGAAGGGGAGCGGACGGGGAACTCAAGCGTCTCACGCTCGTCCCGATCCCGCCCACCGGAAGCCTGTCTGAACACCCCCCCCCCACGTCAAGCGCTTCTCCTGACGTGCAGGCACATCCCCGATCACAACGCTGACCATCCGACACCACAAGGTGTCCGGTGAGGGATCCCCATCCGTACGCGGGAGGTTACGAGAGCCTCAACAAGCTGCGGATCATTCCCGCAGGGCCTAGCGACGTCGACGCGCTCTTCCGTATCTATGCCGACGTTGCAGCCGAAGGCGGTGCCGAGCCTCAGCCGGGGAGGCCGCTGCGCGAGGTCTTCATTGAAGGGTGGGTACGGGACCGAGCGAGTTCGTTCAGCGGCACGATTCTGGTGTGGTCGGGATACCGAGGGAAGTACCAGGCATCCTTCGGCGGTAGGAGACACCCAGCCGGCACGTCCACGGTCGCACCGCCGTCGGCGATTGTTACCCGCGCGATCTCATCGACGAACTCCGGTCGCACAGAGTCTTCAGGCATGTGGAGCTTCCCACGTCTCACGCGCCCTGCGCCCATCAGTTGCTTCCGTACAGCCACCACAGCGTACGAGCCGCGCGACACCTCCTCGCCCGGCTCGCCCACGGTGGCTCATGGTCGTCATGATGCTCCAGGTTGCGGCGCCCCTGGGGACCCTCTGCTGCTCGTACCGGACGTCGCCGGATGGAACGCCAGGCGGGTGATCGTCTCGGTCAGTTTGGCGTGGGTGACACCCTGTTCTGGCGGGCGTAGTAGAGGTGGGACGCTGGGCACCGGAGGGCTTGACGGACATCAGGTTGTCCTTTCGGGGGCTGTTGTCGTTGAGGGGAGCGGCGCCGTGGGTTTGCGGGTTCGGATCCCTGTCAGGAAGGCGAGCGCGGCTGCGGCCGCGGCGGTGAGGGTGACGATGCCCAGCGGTGTTGCCGTGTGCGGGCCGGCGGCCCCGACCAGCGGGGCGGCCAGACCTCCGAATGCGTAGCGGGTCAGGCCGAGGAAGGAGGCGGCGGTGCCGGCCATGGTCGGGAAGTCCCGCAACGCGATCGCTGTCAATGCGGGGGAGGCGAACGCGACACCGGCGACCATGACGAACAGCGGCACGATGAAAGCGATCAAGGGCAGCTGTATTAGACCGGTGATCAGCAAACCGCCGGCGCCGGCGGCACAGGCCGTCAGGCCAACGGCCACAGCCCCGCGTTCCGACCAGTGTGACACTTCGGCAATTCGGCCGCCGAGGAAGCCGAAGAGCATGAACCCCAGCGAGTTCAGGCCGAATGCGAACGAGTACTCCTGCGGGGAGAGCCCGTAGATGTCTTGCAGGACGAAGGTGGCCCCGGCGAGGTAGGCGAACAACGCCGCGCCGGTGAACCCGCCCACCAGCAGCGCACCGACGAACGACCGGTCGAGGAGTAGTCGTTGGAACGATCGCACGCTGCTACCCAGGCCACCTGAGTGTCGCCGCTGGACCGGAAGTGTCTCACCGAAGATGATCAGGCTGACCGTGAAGATGATGACGCCGATACCGGCAAGGGCGAGGAACACGCCGCGCCAGTCAGTGATCGCGGCGAGTTGGCCGCCGAGGACCGGGCCGATGATGGCCGCCAGGCCGCCGATCACCGCCAGTCGGCCGTAAAAGCGCACCAGTTGGCCGCCGTCGTACAGGTCACGGCCGGCGGCCTGGGCGATCACGATCCCCACTGCTCCAGCGGCCCCTTGGAACAGCCGGGCGATGATCAACATAGTCACCGACGGGCTGATCGCGCACGCAAGCGAGAACAGCACGTATGCGGCGATTCCGACCAGTAACGGCCCGCGACGGCCGAACCGATCCGAGAGCGGCCCGGCGATGATCTGCCCCAAGGCCAAACCCACCAGACATGCCGTCATGGTCAGCTGTGCCGTCGACGTCGAGGTGCGCAACTGGTCGGTCAACTGTGGCAGTACCGGCAGATACATATCCATCGAAATGGGCCCGAACACCGTCAGCAACATCAGCACGATCGACAGTCCGACACCAACCCGCGCCTGTGCCTGTGCCTGGTGGTGTTGCGGCATCGGGGTGGGCCCTTCTTGACGATCAACGGAGTAGGTCCACCAAACCGCCGTTTTCTGGCCTGTGGGAGTCTCTGCCGAAGGGTGTACTGGCAGGGCATCCCTTGCCTCTGGTCGGTGTCGTAGCGTCGATGGCGTGGACAACCGGGATGTGGTGCGCGAGTTCCTCACCACCCGTCGCGCCAAACTCACCCCCGATCAGGCGGGCCTGCCGGCTGGCAGCAATCGGCGGGTACCCGGGCTGCGCCGCAGCGAAGTCGCGATGCTCGCCGACGTGAGCATCGAGTACTACTCCAAGCTCGAACGCGGCAACCTCGCCGGCGTCTCTGACAGCGTCCTGTCCGCGGTTGCGCGCGCCCTGCAACTCGACGACGCTGAACGCGAGCATCTGTTCGATCTCGCCCGCGCTGCCAACGGCGCGACCGTCACCCCGCCACGGCGCAAGCCCAAACAGTGGGTGCCGCGGCCGGGTCTGCAGCTCGCTCTGGACGCAATCACGGCCGGTCCTGCGTTTGTCCGCAACGGACGGCTGGACATCCTGGCCACCAACGCGCTCGGTCGGGCGTTCTATGACCAGGTCTTCGACGGACCGGGGCGGGGGAACTTGGCCCGGTTCAACTTCCTCGACGACCGTTCCCGCGACTTCTACCCGGACTGGGACACGGCCTGCGACGTCAGCGTCGCGATCCTGCGCACCGAGGCCGGCCGCGACCCTCGCGACAAACACCTGCAGGACCTCATCGGGGAACTCTCGACGATGAGCGAACAGTTCCGAACCCGGTGGGGTGCGCACAACGTGCGCCGGCACGGTGCCGGCACCAAGAACTTCCACCACCACGTCGTCGGCGATCTCACCTTGACCTACGAAGGGCTGGAACTCACCGCCGAACCCGGCCTGTCGTTGCTGATCTACACCGCCGAACCCGGCAGCCTCTCCGAAGAAAACCTCAAGCTGCTCGCCAGCTGGGCAGCCACCCAGACAGATCCCGACACAGCCCGCGGCACGCACCCCGCCAAGGAGAACCAGCAATGAACATCGAACCCAAGTCGCCGACCAACAAGGGCTCGGCTGACTGGTTCACCGGGGATGTGTGGGTCGACCCAATCGCAGCACCTAGAGACGGCGACCAGCGTATGATCGTCAGCCGGGTCCGCTTCGCCCCCGGCCCGCGCACCGCGTGGCACGCCCACGGCCGCGGCCAAACCCTGCATGTGACCGAAGGAATCGCCCCGCTGGGCACCCGTGACGGGACCGTCATCCGCGCCACGCCTGGTCAGACGATCTACACCCCACCCGGCGAAGAACATTGGCACGGCGCCGCACCCGAAGACTTCACCGAACACCTCGCCATGCTCGAAACCTCCCGGCGCGGATGCCGAAGACCGCTGGTTCGAGCACGTCACCGACGAGGACTACCGCGCAGCAGCGGAGGGCTGACAGATGCACACTCGCACCCTCGGACAAGGTCTAGAGGTCTCCGCGATCGGTCTGGGCTGCATGGGCATGTCGCAAAGCTACGGACCCAATCCAGGCAGCCGCGACGACATGATCGCTGTGATCCGGTCCGCCGTCGAGCTCGGCGTCACCTTCTTCGACACCGCCGAGTCCTATGGCCCGTTCGTCAACGAGGAACTCGTCGGTGAGGCCCTTCAACCCGTCCGCGACCAAGTGATCATCGCAACGAAGTTCGGGTGGCACTTCGAGAACGGCAAACTGGTCGGCCTGGACAGTCGCCCCGAACATATCAACCAGGTCGCCGATGCGTCGCTGCAACGGTTGCGCACCGACGTGATCGACCTGTACTACCAGCATCGCGTCGACCCTGACGTTGCGATCGAGGACGTCGCCGGGGCAGTTGCCGACCTCGTCCAGGCCGGCAAAGTCAAACACTTCGGACTGTCCGAAGCATCAGCATCAACCATCCGCCGCGCGCACGCCATCCACCCCGTCACCGCTGTCCAGAGCGAATACTCGCTGTGGACACGCGACCCAGAACCCGAAGTGCTACCCACGCTCGCCGACCTCGGCATCGGGTTCGTCCCCTTCAGCCCGCTGGGCAAGGGCTACCTCACCGGCACCGTCGACACCAGCACCACATTCACAGAAGGTGACATTCGCAGCACCATCCCGCGGTTCACCGAACAAAACCGTGCTGCGAACCAGACACTCGTCGACCACGTCGCCGAACTCGCGAAGAACAAGAACGCCACCCCCGGCCAGGTCGCACTGGCCTGGCTGCTCGCCCAACACCCCTGGATCGCCCCCATCCCCGGCACCCGCCGCACCCCCCGAATCGAGGAGAACGCGCGCTCCACACAAGTCCCGCTGTCCGCAGATGAGCTCGCCGACCTCGACACCCTCGCACAACGCGTCGGGATCCAAGGCGCACGCTACAACGAGTTCCACCTCGGACTCGTCGACCGCTAAACCCATCCACCTCACGCCGAACGCCCGAAGAACACCATCCACCCAGGCCCGTGATGAGATCCGTAGGAGGATGCGGAGGCATGGCCGCTGTGACTCGTCTTGTGACGGTCGTTGATATCGACGACAGACCTGCTCGTGCCGTAGACGCCCCGACGGTCGACGATCCGGCGCCGGATCGTGTCGAACCGGGGCTGGCTCCCGTGACCGGGCCATACGTGGACGACCCGCGCCAGATGTCGCTATCGGCGTTGCATCTGGCGGTCCTCGACGACGGGCGCCGGTTGACGTTGCTCGACGACCGAGGTTGGGGCGTGAGCGGCCCTCCAGACGTCTGGCGCCAGACCTCGGACGAGCAGATCAAGGCAGAAGCTCGCACGGTGGTGGGTCCGGACGAGCCATACGGCAACCGCACCCAAACCGACATGGCCGCAGACCGCTGGGCCTATCTCGCCGGCATCCTCCGACACCAGGGCGTGCTCGTCGACGCCCAGACGTTGCGCCGACTCCCGCACGATGTCGAACTCAGCGCGAGGCTGCGTACCCGTATCGCAAGGACGTGACACCGGCTCCACAAGTGCTTCGCGTCCAACAAACTCAGGAGGGTGTGCGTCCGGAAACGAGGTTTTCTGGACACCTGACATTCCGATCGCGACACGCCGACCCAGGGGCGTCCAAACTCGCGCTCAGACAGCGCGGCACGGCATGGTCACGGCATCGCATCCAGCATGTGCCCGTCCGCGCCTACGCCGTGATGACCTGGGTTAAAGCCCAGGCCCAGGTCATCACGGCAGGTAAGCCAGCCTCGGCCGGCGCATCAGCTGTCGTACTCGATCGCCGCTTGCAAGGCGATAGCCCGCGACCTGGCGTGAACCTGCACCGAGAACGTCGCTTCCTTGGTCACGTTGCAAACTTCGTCGCCTTCTGATGTCGATAAATGCCTCTCCACCGATCACCTCCAGGTCGAGCACACGCGCCGGCGGCGCGAGCACTGTTGAACACCACACCGTCGGCTACCGGCACCCGACGATCGCGAGCCGATGGCCGCCCCCCTCTGGCCAGCGGGCACGATCGACGCCTGGCGCGCCAGCACCAGACGCGCCGTTCCGGACCAGAGGTGTTGTGGATCTACCCTGCCGACCCGCCGGACTCGCCAGCAACCGAGGTCCAGCGGCACCGCCGACGTGGCAACGCAGTAACCGGGAGACCACGGTTACGGGGTCTTGCCGTACGCGTCGTGGTAGTTCCACCACACGTAAGGGGGGGTCTGCGGATAGCCCTCCGGCGAGTCCTCCCACTCCTCCTGACGGCCGAGCGCGGTGATATCCAGGTAGCTCCAGGTGCTTCCCATCGCCTCGTCGCCCCGGAGGTCGACGAAGTAGGTCCGGTAGATCTGCCCGCCGTCGCGGACGAAGGCGTTGGTCCCGTGCCACTCGTCCACGCCGAAGTCTTTGTCAAAGTCGTCGATGAGCGTGTACCACGGATCAGCTCCCAGCCCATGCGCTCCTTCAGGCCGTGGATCTCGGCCTGGGGAGCGCGCGAAACGAACGCGAGCGTTGTGTCCCGCGCGTTCAGGTGGGCGGGGTGCGCGACCTGGTCGGCGAGGAATGAGCAGCCCACGCAGGCACGCTCAGGGTAGGCACCGCCCCCCTGCGGGTACGTAGTGACGTCTGGCGCGTAGAAGGCGCGGTAGACGATCAGCTGCCGGCGACCCTCGAACAGGTCGAGGAGGCTAACCGGGCCGTCCGGCCCGTCGAAGCGGTACTCCTTCTCCACCGCCATCCACGGCATCCGGCGGCGCTTGGCGGCCAGCGCATCGCGGGCGCGGGTCAACTTCTTCTCCTCGACCAGCAGCCGCTCGCGCGCGGCATCCCACTCCTGCGATACCTTCCCCTCAACATCGCCGATCGGGCGGCCACGACCCCTCCACTTGCCAACCGCCTAAGCCTTTTCTGCCAAATCTGCCGACCGCTACGCTCACCCGCAACAAGCAGCCGTGTTGCGACCACCGCCAGAATCCGCCGATCCGCTAACGGACAGCACGAGACGCCCCGGGGAATCGAAACGTCGTCCCCATTGGGTCACCGCTGACGCGGTATGACCGAGCACCAGGCGAGCACCGCCAGCACGATGGGTCGCCAGGACTATGTGACGTCTCGAGCACCGTAGGCAAAGGCACCCTGACGGTAGCGAGACAAGATGCTTGTGGCCACTTCCTCCGGAGTCCCCCGTGGCTCGATGATCAGGTGCCGGGCGTCGATGCGGGCTTGCTCGAACTGTTCGTGCATATACCGCCTACCGGGCTCGTCGTCACGGTTTCCCTCCCGGGTGGTGACGTTCTGCACGCAGCGTTCTACCGAGGGCAGCAGAACGGCGTAGTGCAACTCGTTCAGTCCTGTGGCTTCGAAGAAGGTCGGCAGGAACCATGGCCCCATAACTCCGTCGAAGACGGATTGGTATCCCCCCCGCGCGAACTGCCCAGCTGCCGCACCCGAGGCGCGGATGACCGTCTGGTTCTGATCCTTCGCCTCTGGCAGCCACGGCTTCTGCACACCCTGGTCCAGGAATCGGAAGAAGGCGTCTCCGCGGATCAGGACGCTTGGTGAGAGACGCGAAGAAGCGATGGAGCTGACGGTCGACTTCCCGGCTCCGGGTGGGCCGGCGATGACAAGCAGGGTGGACATGTGGCCCTGTGTATCCGCATCGCACGGCGTTATCAAGGCAGCCGCCTTCGGAGCGACCAGCAGACGCCTGTCCGGCGGCACCATCGCGCAGGTAGTACTGGTCAACGGCTCGCGACGGCCGGCAGTGGGTGGTGAAGCAGATTCCCCGGCTGCCTGCGTCTGCACTGGCTGCCGAGGTCGAAGGCCTGACCGCACTCGGAACCAGCGGCACGGTCGCCGTCCCGCGCGTACACCCCCAGGGCGACGACGCCATAGTCATGGAGGCCTTGCGGCCATCCGACGACGACAGCCCGACGTTCTGGCAGCGGCGTCCCAGGCTCCCGCAGTGCTGTGACGAGATGACCAACCCCTTGAGACGTCTTCAGGGCTACTGATCGAAAGGCGTTCGCAAGGGGATCCGCATCTGAGACGGCCTGATCACCGGTGGTGACGCCCGCGATCGGGCGACGAACCGTCTCGCAGCGGTTCCTCAGCGGACGCAGTTCATGTTGCTGCTACCAGTGTCGTTCTCCGAACCTCGCTGGCAGCCGGATGTCTCGGTCAGGTGGCACTCCAGCACGCAGATGATCAACGCCTCCTACACCGGCGCCGTCATCCGCATCGATCCCATCGGGCATTACCTCGCCGCAGCAAGACCGTCGCATGGGACAGCAACATGAGACCCGTTGTGACGATGATCACAGGGCCGTGTCGGGGTACGGCGACGATCCGGGACCACGGCGGTGATCGCCCGTGTGATTGAAGCAGGCGATGCCGATGGGCGGTGCAGGCACGTCCACCCTGACTATGGTGCCTGGCCGACCTCGGTCTCACCTTGTCGAGGAGGTCCACACCGACGACATCCACGCGCGTCTTGCCGAGCTCGACCACTCGGCCAGCTGATCGCCGGTTCAGCTCGTCATCGCCGCACCGACATCGAACTCCGTGCCGAACGGGTCCGTGATGTTCGCGACCCGCCCGTAGATCATGTCGTAGGGCTCGGCCGAGGTCCCACCCGCGTCGACCGCTCGCCGCGCCGCCGCATCGGCGTCGTCCACCTGGAACAAGGTCCCCCAACGGGACTTCGTGGCCTTTGGGTCACCGGCGATGCCGCCGATCTCGTGGCCATCCGGTCTGCGCAGGAACGTGAAGTCGAGCTCGGGCATGTCCGGGTTGGCATCCAACGTGTAGCCGAAGACCGCGACGTAGAAGTCGCGCGCGGGCCCGGATTCCGCGGTGACCAGGTCGTTGCGGAGCAGGGCGTTCGGCTCGTTGACGATCTCGCAGCCGATGTGGGCACCGGCCTGCCACAGTCCACACTGCGCACCGGTGGTGTCCTTGATGATCGCCGTCCGGCCCTGGTCCAGCACGTCCATCGGACCGGTGATGATCGAGCCGCCCGCGTCCCGCGCTCGGGCGGCCGCGGCGTCACAGTCATCCGTCGCGAAGTAGACGTTCCACCAGAAGTCCGTGGCGTCGGGATCGGGGTTCGGCCTGATGGCCGCGACGGGTCTGCCCCGTAGCAAGCACTGGGTGTAGTGGCCGAACTCCGCCGGTCCCACATCGAACTCCCAACCGAACAACGCGCCGTAGAAGGTCATCGCGCGGTCGAGATCCGGGATGCCCAGGTCGATCCAGGTCGGTGTGCCAGCCGGCTGCGCTCTGCCAGCAAGAGAAGTAGTTGTACACCGTCTTCCACGGCGGAAGATCGACCGGCATCGCTCGCCACTGGATGCCGTTGTCGAGCACGTAGTAGATCCCGTTGACGATGTCGCGACGGCAGTGCTCCTCCGGGCGCCCCACCCCCAGGAGCAGTGACGCAGGTTCGGGGAGCAGCGGATCGATCTGCGCCCACTCCGCATCACTCATATCCGACGGATACCGGCTCACCCGCGTCTGCCGGCGACGGTGGAACCCCGACAGACGGCAGCACCGCTTGACCCGACCCTCATCCAGAGTGGCAACGACAGCACCAACACGGCAGACTAGCAACGGAACTCCTGGTATATCGGCGACTTCAAGCACCGCTCGATCTACCAGGAGTTCCTTCCATCACCAGCCAAGACACGGCCACCAAGATCAACAGAGACGAAGCTCACACCAGAGAACCAGGTTCAGGAACAGGCTCTGAGTAACGGTCGCAGTCGCACAAGGTGCAGACATGCATGTCGAGCATGTCGAGAAGTCGAAACATCACATGCCCGTCGAACCGATGCCCGCACCGACACAGGTCGCTCACCAGCTGAGTCCCCTTACGGCCGTTGCAGCGACGGTGCGCCGGTCGAAGGTTGGAGGGTTCGACAGGAACGGCGCCACATGGTCGACCACTCCGCCCGGGATGCCGGCAGTCGTACAGTCCTACTGCGATCGGCTGACGACACAAGAGTTCGCGTCGACGCCGGACCCGTCGCGCTTAGCCGGGACTCCTACGTTAGGTTCGGCGGTGTCGATGTTTGGATCAGAGCCGTGGCAGCAGGTTTCTGACCTCTGAGAGTCGGTAGGGAAGGTGGACATCCAGCGCTGGTCCATAGATGCCCTGTTGCGCGGTTGCGATCATGGCGAAGCAGGAGTTGATGTGTCGTACCGCTTCCATCGCTGGGAGTGCAGCTTCTTGGTTGGCTGACAGAGAGCGTTCTGAACGGTAACCAGCCAGGAAGGACCTTCGTAGGGTCGGTTCGTCGCCTATGTTGGTGAGCATTGGCGCGAGATCGTAGAGAAGAGGTCCCCTTCTGGCCTCGGCGAAGTCGATGACTGACAGGTCGCCGTCTTGCCAGAGGCAGTTGCCAAGGGTGTAGTCCATGTGCAGTGCCCCTTCCTCGAGCTCGGAACCGTCGAGCGCGGCGAGCCTCCGCCGGACCTTGGCCAGAGCCTGTTCGAGGACAGCCTGGTCGCTTGGTGAGAACCACGGTGCGATCGGCTCCACGTCCTCCGCTGAGGCGTTGGCAAGCAGCCATATCTCGTCGTGGACCGGAGGAGACTGCTGGGGCAGCCTCGCGAACGTGAGCGACGCCACGTGAATCCTCGCCAACGTCACGCCGAGCCGATGAGCGTCGGATTCAGCCAGCCCATCGCGCCTGACGACTCCACTCATCCACGTTGTTGCGTCGTAGTAACGCGGCGAGGAGTCCCCTCCGGAAGCGGTGAACAGGTCATCGCCGCTGGACGATTGGAGGGGCTCCGGCACCGGCAGCCCGCAGGATCGCAGATGCCGCAGGAACGCCAGCTCGCCTCGGATCATGTCCGGATGCCGCTTACCCGGTTCGTGAGCCCGCAGTGCGTACGGTCCATGGCCGGTTCGAACGCGAAAGACGGCACCACTCCACGTGTCGATCGGCTCGATGGCCTCGATGACGAGCCCGAACCCACGGCGTGCTGCTTCGACCGCACCATCACGCACCTCGCTAGAAGGTTGGCGCACAGCTGAAGCTCCTTCGACGTGATCAAGATCTAGGAGGAAGATCTTCGGTTGACCTCCGTGAGAAGGCTCGCCTCCGATGGGTCCACGCCGGAACCCTAGTACCCCGTGGTTGAGATCTTTTGACGGTTCGTTTTGGTGAGGATCTGGTCGGCGGTCTTGGTCCAGACGAAGGGGTGGCAGCGGTCGTTCCAGCCGGTGATGAATTGGCGGATCTTGGTGATC
>NZ_JBEEAB010000039.1:0-23705 GCF_040120725.1 Actinopolymorpha sp. B9G3
ATCGCACCCACGAACCAAGAACGTCCCGATCACCGTCATGCAACACCAACGCCGCAGCAGGAGGATGAGCCATACCAGCATCCTCCCAGGAACAACCGTCCAATCATTAACGCCACGCCGTACTAGGGACTCTCACTCGCCAGGATCGAAAGGTTTATGGAAGAGATGCCCACAGCTGTGGTGAAGTTGCTCCGCTGAGAAAACTCTCGCCACGTTCTCGCCCAGCTGAAGAATAGGAGCGGCCAAGGCAACCCAGGGGACGTTCAGTGCATCCTCAAAACAAGGGGTCCTCGCCACCATCCTGGACCCACCAACGAGGGGAGAATTTCGTGGGTGTGCGCTTTCAAGCCATGACCACAGCATTGGCGACCTCTATCGTTGTGGCCATGACCACCGCTGTCGTCGGCGCGACAACTGCTGGACCAGCTGCCGCTGCCGAACCAGCCCTGACCCGCAGCTCCACCATCAGTGGGGTCGGTGCGCCAGCTGTCGCCGCGCCTACGGACGCTCTCACCGACCTACGACGTGCTCGCGCGGCGATGCTCGTCACCGACGACGCACCCTATGCCGGCACCATTCCATGGCGGATCCCGCGTCCTGACCGCATCCAGGTCGTTGGAGATCCCTGGGACGAGGTCAGTCACCCCTGCCGGGAAGCGACGTACGCCCAGCTCGGCGGTGAAGCCTTCCGCAACCGCATTCTCGTATCGGATACAGCCACCAGCTATGACGCCTCCGTCGAAGAAGACGTCCTGCTGTTCCCTGACGCGGCGACGGCCGCCAGCGCCTACGATCAGCTCGCCACCGAGTTGACCACCTGTCAAGAGCGGCTTGCTGAGACAGGCGCCGACCTCCCCGTCACGTACGTGGGCGACGTCGCCGACCCTACCGGCGGCCGGGGCACGGTGTGGAACGCCGACTTCGCCACGAGCGACCCCGAGTTCCTCGAGGACATGACGGCAGCAGTCGTTCAGCACGGGCGCGCGATCGCGGTCATCAGCGTCAACCGTTACGGCACGTTGGCCACCTACGACCCAGCCGCGGCCCTGCCGACGGCACAAGCCGCCCTCACCCGGCTCAGCTACTTCGACTGAGCGCGTGGGGAGATGCCCAGATGCAGGCGCCTTCCTGGCCGGCCAAGATGCCGCCGCACATGTGGGGCCTCACGATGCACGACGTGGCCGCAACGTTGTCGGGGCCTCTAGCCACCTCCGCTGAAGGTGGGGGAGGGCTGGAAGTTGGTGATGCTGCCGTGGGCAGACTTCCCAGCCCACGTCGACTACCACCCCGGCAACGTGCTGGTCGGCGAGGATGGCACGCTGACCGGGATAGTGGACTGGATCGGCGCTGCACGCGGAGACGCACGGTTCGCGATCGTGGCCAGGCGCGTCGCCGGCCCGCCAGACCGGTTGCAGGACGATGTCGCACGCCATATCGACCAAGCCCTCGATGAGCAGCTCACATCGGACGAACTGCGGCCCTACTGGGCCGTGCTGTCGCTGCGGCTGGTGGACTGGTCGATCGGACATTTCCCCGACCCGCTCACCGAACGCTGGCTCGACTTCGTCGAAACCCGGATCGACTAGCAGAATCCGAAAAGCGACCGCTAGGGAACGCCAACCATCGATCCCTGCGCGAGCACGACGGCGACGATGCGGATGTCCGCAAGGGATCCCCAACCGAACGCCGACCTACGCAGCCACGTTGCCGCTGCCTATCGTTGACGATGTGCTGCAGATAGGCGAGGTAGACCGGCTGGCCGATGCGCTGGAAGGTGTGCCCCGCACAACGGCGGACGGTCTTGCCCAGTGGCGGTACCACGGCAGGCTCGTCGCCCGCCAGCTTGACGACACCCATGTGGTGATCCGAGCCGACTTCGACTACCGCGCCTCGGTGCTCCGGCAGTTCCCCGGAACCTTCAGCGTGCCGCCCCGGTACATCAAGCACATGATGGTCGTCGCCGATCTCGCCAGAGGCGACGCTGGTGCCATCGAGGATGCACTCGAGGCAGCGTGGCACCTTCAGCGAAGCGCAGGCTGACAGGCTTCCCTCGCGCTTCCCATGGACTGTCCGCAGGACGATCCTCGACCGGGCGACTGCGGAGTCTGAGGCGAACGCCCGGCTGAGCGGTGGCCGTAGCGCTACTTCCGGGCAAGGATCACTTTGGTGTCGCCTGGCCAATCCCAGAAGAGGCCCTCGGGTGACCGTGCCCGCAGCAGATTCCGCACATCGGTGGCGAATGCTTCGACCCGATCGCCGAACAGGTGCGGCGCTGAGAAGGAGAGTGAGAAGTAGCCAGCCAACACGCTCTCGGTATCTCGAACCAGGTCGGGGATGCCGGGCGCGAAGATCACTTGTGGCACGCCGAATCGGGTGCTGGCGATCACGTCTTCGTTGGCACGGTGGGCCGGCGGAGCACCTTGGCCAGCTCTCCTGGTTGATCCGAGATACTTCTCCACCAAGGCTTCGATCTCTGCGTGAGGGATCGGGGGCGGCCCTGGGCTTGGCGGGACAGACGGGCCGCCGGCCTTGTGCATGACCAGCACCAGGGCGCCGCCCGGCTCCAGCATGTCGTACACCGTCTCGGCTACACGAATCGCGTCTGTCCACCAGAAGGATGAGCCGAAGGTGACCAGTCGATACGTCCCTGGCGCCGCGTCGGGTAGGTCCTCGGCCAGAGCCTCCACGCACGTGATGCTCGCGATGCGCTGCTCTTCTGCGGCCCTGCGAGCCTCGGCGATCATGTCCGGGTCGGGGTCGAGCCCGACGGCTTCCTCGAACAGGTGGGCCAAGCGCACAGTAAGAACACCGGGGCCGCATCCAACATCCAGGAGCCTTCCGCGGCCGTCCAGGCCAAGTTCCTTACCGAGAACAACCTCAAGCGCCGACGAATAGGCGGGCCTGCCGTAGCGGTAGTGGGCAGCCGCGCCCTGGTAGATCGTCGGGTCGTATCGCACCATCAGAGACTATTCGTCAGCCATCCGGTGAGGGTGACCCGTGGCGGTTCGCCGACGGACACCGCCAGCGGTCGCCCGATGCGGTCCGTCGGCGGGCAGGCCATCGGGCAACTTCACCGGGCAATGGCTGAGCGCGGACTCGGCATCGCACAGGGGACCCCTCAACGCACACCCCCGGTTGGGATCCAGAAACCTGGCGCTGCATCGCGCCTGTGGCCTACCGCCTTCGGCCTTGAGAGCCTGACGGTCGGCGCCTGGTGACACCGACGCCCGACCGAGCGGTTGGCGCGCCAGTGGACTCGTGGGGGTTGACGGCGGCGTTAGAGTCTCGCGATGGGAGGCCCTCTTAGACGGATGGTTTGCCCTTCCCCCGCAGAGGAGCCCGACTCCGCAGGCTCCGCGATGACGGGAGGGGAACGTCTAATGGGACCAACCAACAGCTCAGAGCACGCCGCATCCCAGCTCGACGCCGCCATGGTTCAGCGTGAGCTTCAGCTGTCCGAGCCTGTGATCACGATTCTAGGCGGCGTAGACCTTCCGGTTGGGTCATGTGGACCGACTCTGCCCAGCGATACCGAGGCCAACACTCTCCTCGAACACCTCGATGTCGAGGCGGCAGATCGAGGAGCGGTCATCGCCGCGCGTCCCAGTTCGACGAGGCACTCGGCTCTGTGGTGGGTGCTTGACCGCGCTTACCACTTCCTCGTCGCCAATATGGGGGTGCCGCCCGAGAGTACGCCCGATCCAGCGATCGGGCGCGCTCTGCCAACACACACCGGCCCCGTCGGCCGGCATCTGCATGTGTGGGTGTGCCTGGCGGTACTGCGCCACGTGCGCCTTCCACACCGAATCCGGCATCTCTGACGACGTGTCGTGGGCCAATCTCGCTGACCTCGGACAGGCGATGAGCAGGCACCGAATGGCCACTGGCGTCGCCGGCGTGGATGCCGAGTGGCTGCTCTCCCGGACCTACCGCGGCCTTTCCTACCGCCTCGGCCGGCTGGTCTTTGAACGCGGCCGACCACAGCCCGAGAGCACGACACACGCGGTGCTCGGTCCCGGACAAAGCAGCGTCGCAGTGCACGTTCCCCGCGTCGGCGGGCGCCTGGACCCTGGCGCCTGCGACGACTCGTTCGCCCGCGCCCAGAACTTCTTCCCCCGTCACTTCCAGGACAACCCCGTCGCCTTCGACTGCCATTCCTGGCTGATGGATGACCAGCTTGGCCACTACCTGCCTGCCACATCCAACATCATCCGGTTCCAACGAAGATTCGCCTTCTTCAATGACAACGAACCGGCAGACCATGAGATCCTCGCCCTCGTCTTCGCTCGCCGTTACGACGGCCCGCACGTACCAGGTGAGCTGCTTGACGAGTTGCCCCAGGACACCACCCTGCAGCGCGCAATTGTCACTCACCTACACCGCGGCGGGCACTGGCATAGCCGCACCGGCTGGTGCCCGCTGCCAATGCCAGCGCGGCTGTGTTGAGCACGGCTCGCAGGCCGTCCTGCGCCAGCTTGGGTGTCGCCGTCGCCCGCACGGCGGCTGGGGGCACCGGGCACGCGAGACTGCAACGAGTACGAGATGACGGTGTTCGTTGGGGAACGTCAACCGCCGGCACCTTGGGCGACGACACGGCGACCATGCCGGGGTGTACGCAAGGGATCCCTAGCCGTACGCGCGAGCTTCCCTTGCGGACTGGCTCGAGGCACCAGCGGACAGCGGGGAATGTCCCCTGACTTTGGGAACTGTGACCGCGCGTCTGCCGTACCGGTCGAAACTCGATTGACCGGCGATGGCGACGCGATCAGGCTTGAGGCCATGTTGACCGATGCTCAGCTCGTCGCGTTTCGAAGGGATGGGTTCGTAGCAGTCCGGCGGGCCGTGCCAACAGCGGTCGTGGAACGTTGTGTCGACGTGATCTGGCAGCGCCTCGCCGAGCGTGGCGTCCGGCGGAACGAGCCGGCGACCTGGACCGAACCGCTCGTTCGTATCGACTGTCCCGAAGACGATGGCGGCGGCGGGCCGTTCGCCGAAGCTGGTACTGCGTCGGCGCTGTGGGAGGCATACGACCAGCTGCTGCGCCCCGGTACCTGGTGGAAACGAAAAGGGGTCGGCGGGACCGTGCCCGTGCGCTTCCCCGGCGAAGCCGACCCAGGCGAAGCCGGCTGGCACATCGATGGCAGCTACAGCGTCAACGGCACCGGGCGTGTCAACCTCCGAAGCCGCGACCGCGGACTCCTAGCACTGTTCCTGTTCACCGACGTCGGTCCAGACGATGCACCCACGCGGATCCGGGTCGGTTCCCACACCGACGCCATTCCCTTCCTCGCCGACGCCGGAGACGACGGCATCGACTTCGACCTGACCGTGACCGACATCGCACACGCCAGCCGCGACAGACCGGTCGCCTACGCGACCGGGGCGGCCGGCGACGTCTACCTGTGTCACCCGTTCCTCGTCCACGCCGCGACCTGGCTACACCGCGGCACCACGCCACGCATCATCGCCCAACCAGGCGTACTGATCATCGAGCCGTTCCCACTCACCAACCGCACAGACGCTCACCCAGTCGAGGCCACCATCCTCGACGCCCTTTCAACACTCGGCCGCGACGCTCCGAAACAGAATGCCTAGAGTCCCGCGTCTGAATCTCGTTTGGGGATCCCCTTGTGAACGGAGAATTCGAGTTCATAACCACACATGACTGTGGCGCTCCCCGTACGTTGGGGTTCCTCAAACGGACAACCCCTTGCGGGGCGCACAGCATGCGGTCGGCACCAGCGGCAAGATCCGCTGCACCTTTGGCGGAACGGGAATCGGCTCGCGCACGGCAGTGAATTCTGGTGTCGTTCTGCCATGACTGTTTCTGATCTCGCTGCGGCTCTTGATGTCACCGTGGTACGCCAACTCGCCGGTGGTGAGTGGGGTGCGTTTCTAGTCTCGACGGCGAGCGGCGCCGCAGCGGTGCTGAAACCGCTGCCACGGCACGAGCTCTTCGCCGAGGATGTGGTTCGGCAGGCTGTGGAGTTCGCTCGTGCGTTGCGTGGCGATGGTTATCCGATCCCGGCGTACCTCGATGTTGGTGTCATCGACGGCCAGGTCTTCACCCTGCAGGAAGCTGTCGACGGAGACGTGCCTTCAGGGCTACATCCCAGTCATGCTCGACAGCTCATCGAGCTGCGCCGCCGTCACATCGATGCGGCCCTACCACATGACGCGGTCCTGGCAGCTGGTGCATGGGGGGCTGAGCTGGTGGATTGGCTGTGCGACGGTGACGGACCGGAACAGCAGGCCGTCCGTCGCTCTGGTGATCCGCGTGTCTCCAGGTTGCTTGACGAGGCGATCGAGGTCGGTCTGCGTACCGATCCCGCGATCTTCCGAGGTGCCGATGTCGTCCACAACGACTTTCACTATGCCAACCTGCTCGTACGCGGCGAGGAGGTCGTGGCGGTCTTTGACTGGGAGGGAGCCCGCGCCGGTGACTCCGCCGTGGATCTAACGACACTAGCGTGGTACGCATCCGCCAGTGACAACCCCGTCACCGCTGCAACGGCTGCCCTCGTCCGTGCTGAGCTTGACGCCGCTGTGCCGCCAGAGGTGCGTGCGGCACTGGCCGCTCGCTTCGCCGTAGGCAAGCTCGCGTTCGCGATCGGTGCCAGGCCCGACTACCTGCCCGGCACGCTCGAGATGGCCGAGACCTGGTTACGACCGCAATGGGTCGGGCGGTAGGGGCGTTCTCTCTCAGCTGGGGGCAGCCCTGACTGTCGGCCTCAACACCGGTCGACCCATGCTGGTGGCCCTAGGCATCAGGTCGGCCTGGGCGAGTGACGCCAATGTGCCTGGGGACCGCGTTGTGGTCTGTCCGCTAAGGGATCCCTTGCGGGACACCCGCCTGGTCGCCGACGTGCTCGCCCAGGTATGGGCGATTGTCCTTCCCCAAATGAGACGGCGAATGGCGGCACCGTCGCTGGGCCGTCAGTGAGGTGCGGCGTCCCACTTTGCTATGCCGGTTCGTCTCGGCTCGTCTGCGTCGTCCCGCAGCGTCGCCTTCGCGGCGAGCAGGTCGGCCGGGCCGCCGGCGTCGTGGTCGTGGCGTGGCATCGCTCAGATCGCCTGCCAGTCGAGGCCGTCTGGTTGCGGGAGGCCGAGGCACGCCGCGGCCCACGCCAGGTCGATCGCGGCCAGGCGGACGAACACCTTGACCAGCCACGGAGGTGCTGCTCGTTCGCCGACGGCGCGCCGGACGAGCAGGGCACAGCCGGCCGCCGCCCACCCGGCGCCGGTGGGCATCACGTCGTACGGCGGCGGGCCGCCTTCGAGGTGCAAGGTAGGGAGCAGGTTGGCCAGGTCGTGCTCGGCGTGGCCGCACGAGGCGTCGGCCCAGTCGACGAAGACCACGCGTTCGGCGTCGACGCAGATGTTGTCGCTACGAAGATCCCCGTGGACCAGGCGATCGCCGGTGTCGTCGAGGCCTGCTTCGGCATCGACAAGTGCGGGCGCCGCGTGGTCGAGCCAGGGCGCCGAGCACAGCCCGAGTTCGAGGAACGCGGCTCGGGCCGGGCCTTCGCGTACCAGCGCCGGCCAGCGCCCCTGCCCCCGCCGCGTCGGGACGAGCCCGCTGGGAGCCGGTACGCGGCACAGGTCCGCGACCGCGGCGAGCACACGGTCGATGTCGCCCTCCCGCCAGTCCACGCCCTGGTGGCTGGCCGGCCAGTGCGCGTGCCGCAGGTCTTCTACGACGAGGATCGGATGGCACCCCGGCTCGTCAACCCAGGCGACGACGCGCGGGACGAAGCGTTCGGGGACGTGTTGGAGCGCGAGGTACTCGGTGCGCAGCCAGCCCTCCGTCGGTTCGTCGGTCGCCGCCTTGACGAAGACGCGACTTCCGTCGGCCAACGTGACCGAATGACGGGCAGCGGCGGACAAGCCGGTGTCGGGCTTGACCCATTCCTTCACCGGCTGGTCGAGAACGCGCTCGATGCGCTCACGAATCACCTGTCAAGACTAGTACTGCAACGGAGGTCCGGCAGGTCGGCCCACAGGACGTCGACGTACCCGTCAGGCATGTCGATCCCTCGATCATCACCCGTCCCGGCCGATAGTCCTTCCTCAAACGGACAGCCTGGCGGGAAGCCCTGGACTGTGCATGCGTGACCGTCCAGCCCAGAGTTCCGGCGGCTGGCCCACGCCGGGCTCAACTGCGCCGTCTTCGCCGAGTGGGGATGGATGATGCCGGCACCGCAGCGCGCAGCGGCCAACACCTTCACCGGTCACCTACCCCTCGGCGGCTGACAGCCGTTAGCGCCGGATCCCGGTCCGATGTTCCCCGCGGGCCGTGAGGGACCCCGTTCGATGCGGCCCGTCTCGTCGACCCACGGCCTCGCCTCCGACGATCGCGCTCCCACCTTGGCCGCACCTGGGCCGTAGCTGAGCGCATCTGATGCCGGATTGCCTGTCGGCCGGCATCTCCGCGGGCCTCGAGGCAGAGCCATGCCGGGTCATTAAGGTCGGCGTGCACCGGTGCGTTGGTTGGGCGTCGACCAGGCTGTCATCAGCTAGATATACTTTTTGGCTGCGCGCGCGGCTGGGTGTCGCCTGGCATCGCCAGGAGTGCGGGCAGTTGCTCCGGTGGGTCACAGATGGAGGACAGGGCGGGCAACAGTTGAATGGGTAAACAGGGCAAGCCCGCGTCGACCGACCGAGCGGAGGCGCATCTGATTCCGACGTTGCAGGACGTGGCGCGTGTTGCCCGTGTCTCGGTCCGGACAGTTTCGAACGTCGTCAACGACTATCCACACGTGCGAGAGAGGACGCGGCAGCGGGTTCTCTCTGCGATCAAGGAACTCGGTTACCGTCCCAATCTATCTGCGCGTGGACTGCGGGTCGGCCGGACTGGTGTCATTGGGCTCGCTGTGCCGGAGTTGAGGCAGAACTACTTTGCCCAGCTCGCCGACGCGGTCATCCAGGCAGCGGAGAAGCACGACCTCGGTGTTGTCGTGGAGCAGATGGGTGGCAAGCGCGAGCGGGAGCTGGATGTGGTGTCCGGCGGCCGGCCTTTTCGCTTAGCGGACGGAGTTCTGTTCAGCCCGGAGCGACTGGGGCAAGAAGACCGCCACCTCCTCGACGTCCCCTTTCCCCTCGTGCTGCTTGGCGAACGCATATTCGGGGGACCAACCGACCATGTGACGATGCACAACGTGAGTTCCGCCCGGGCCGCCGTCGAGCACCTGCTTCACCTCGGCCGACGGAGGATCGCGCTTATCGGTGCCCACCCGGACGGGCGCGAGGCGGTGCGAGCGTCAGACCTGCGGGTGCGGGGCTACCGGGCTGCACTTGAGGCGGCGGGGATGACCGTCGATCCGCAGCTTCTACGGGTTGCGGCACCCTGGCACCGAGACAACGGTGCCGATGCCATGCGTGAACTCCTCGCAGCGCGCATCCCATTCGATAGTTTGTTCGCGCTGAATGACACCCTGGCACTCGGTGCATTGCGCGTCCTCGGCGAGTCGGGTCGGCGAGTGCCGGAGGACGTCGCTGTGATCGGTTTCGACAATATCGACGAGGCTCGATTCTCGCTCCCGTCGCTATCCAGCGTCGATCCGGGACGAGAAGAGATCGCGCAGACCGCCGTCGACCTTCTCATCGAGCGGATCGACGAGAAAGACGGTACCCGTCAGCCTTCGAGACTGATCAAGTCCGAGTTTCGGATCGTCGCTCGCGAGTCCACCACGCCGTCGTCACTGACATAGCGGCGGGAAGGGACGAGAACGGGCGGCGAGACCTGGAGATCCTCGATGTCGCGCGGTCGGCCGATGTTCGATCGGCCGACCGCGCTCTCAGGGTCGGGTTTCTCTGTCCGAGGTCAGTCGACGGGCCTGAACAGACGCGGCGCGAAGTCGATGAGGTTCTTCTGCCATACGTCCCAACCATGTGGTCCTGGTGTGGGCCCGTCGAACTCGTACTCGATACCGAGTTGGTCCATGGTCGCCAACGAATTCATGAATGAGGGGTAGACGAAGTCGGTCAGGTCGCCGACGTAGACCCGTAACATCGTGGTGCCGTTGTTGATCGCTTCCACGTCGATTCCCGACGTATTGCCGATCCCGGCAGAAAATGCTCCGATATAGGTGAACTCACCGGGATGGGTCTTGAGCACCGTGTAGGTCTGGCCACCACCCATCGACAGGCCCGCAAGAGCCCGCTGCGACGGATGCGCGGAAATATTGTAGGCCGCCTGCGACGCCGGCACGATGTTCTCGAGCAGCTCGGTCGTGAAGTCGGACACGTTGCCGTTGCTCATCACGACCACCATCGTCTCGAGGTTTCCGTCAAGGAAGTGGTTGTCGAGGATCTGCTTGGCGCGTCCCATCTCGACCCAGACGGTGTAGTTCTGACCGCTACCATGCTGAAGGTAGAAGACGGGATACGGCTCCGCACGATCGGGATCATAACCAGGCGGTGTCCACACGAGGGACGTGCGTTCCTGCCCGGCAACACTGCTGTCGTAGGTCAGCTTGCTAATCTTGCCGCCTTTACCCTCGGGAACGTCGGCGAGCAGACGCGCCGACCTCCCGGCAACGAAGAACGTGCTCCACGTCGGCTCGGTGGTGATCTTTGTTGGGTTCGAGGTGTCCTTCATCGAGGCGAGATCCACGATGAACTTGTAGTACCAGAACCCAGGCTTGAGTGGACCCACCGTTGCGCGCCACCGGTCTCCAGACTTGGACATCTCGACCCGCAACCAACTGCCGCCCGGCGCCCAGTTGCCCCACACCGTGACGTGTTCAGCAGCCTTGAACTCCGTGCCGGTCTCGAAGGTGACGAAGGTGTTCCCCTTGGCGTCCTTGGTGATCCACGGCGTCGGAGTAGTGCCCGCAGAGGGCGGTGTGAACTCACTGTCCATCCCCAGGTGACCGGGACTCGGACCGTGGTCCGAGACCCTCTGGAACAGACGCGGCACGAAGTCGATCAGATTCTCCTGCCATGCGTTCCAATTGTGACCCGCGTCAGGGTTGACCCCGTCGAATTCGTAGTCGACTCCAGCCTTGTCGAACTTCTTGCTTAGGCTGTAGTTGGCGTTGTAGGCGCCATCGGTCACGTTTCCGGTGTACAGACGCAACAGCTTGGTACCTTCGTTGATCGCTTCGGCGTCCGCGCGGCTAACATCATCGCGCAGGCCACCTGCGAACGAGCCGATGTAGCTGAACTCTCCAGGGTGAGCAAGCAGCGTGCCAAGCGTCTGGAACCCACCCATCGACAGTCCGGCCAGCGCCTGCCGAGCCGCGTCGTCGGAAATGTTGTAGCTGGAGCGGGCTGCCGGCACGATGTTCTCAAGCAGCTCCTTCTGGAAGTTCGACACATTGCCGTTGGCCATCACGACCACCATGGGCTCCATGTCGCCCTGGACCGAGAGGTTGTCCAATATCTGCCTGGCTCGCCCGACCTCGGACCAGTCGCGATAGCTCTGACCAGCACCATGCTGGAGGTAGAACACCGGGTAGGGTTCGGCGCGATCAGCGTCGTACCCCGGCGGTGTCCACACCAGCGCCGACCGCTCCTGACCCGCCACAGTGCTGTCATAGCTGAGCGTCTCGATCGTGCCACCCTGCCCCTCCGGCACATCGGCAAGCAGCCGCGCCGAGTCACCCGGCACAAAGAAGGTGCTCCACTCCGGTTCGGACGCCACACTCGTGGGGTTCGTCGGATCCTTGAGGACCTTCGTGTCGTCCCCTGTGATCTGGTAGTAATACAACCCCGGCGCGAGTGGGCCGATCACTCCCGTGAAATTGCTGCCCCGACGGGACAGACCGAACTCCGCCCAGTTGAACGACTTGCCGAAATTCCCTTCGGCAACGACCTGCGACACCTCACCGATGCTGCTCGTGATGGAGTCCACCGGGATGGTGAGCGTCGCGAAGCCGTCTTTGTTCACAGTGAGCCACGGCGTCTCCGCCGCTACCGGCCGCACCACCACCATCCCCGCGGCCGCCACCAACACACCAGCAAGCAGCGCTCCCGCACGTCGACTCAGACCCAGACGGCGTATTCGCCTCTGATCACACCTCATCGCCATTGATTCCCCTCCTCCGTCCGCCGGCAGCCCGCCACAGCGTGGGGCACAGTGCAAGCAGGGCCGAAGAGAGCCAATGCCCTCGGCTGTCGGTATCGCGGCGGACCTAGAACGCCATCGACCGTTACCGTTCCGCGATTTTTGCAACGTCTGCAAAACTGTACGAGGAAAGCTAGTGACGCTCCTCAGGACGGTCAACGAATCAGCCGAATTCGGCCGGCTCCAATGCCGTAGGCACTCGGCATCGCGCTCGAGTCCTCATCGCCGGCGCCTGCCCCACCTGCCAACAACCAATCACCATCGAACGCATAGAGTCACTCGGTCCAACCTGACAAGAGTCCTACTAGCGTCCTCGGACGGCCGGGGTCCGGGAGGGCGACCTGCACTCATCGAAGACCGCAGAGGCATTCGCCCCCGAAGACCTCACTCTGGGCGGGAAGCTCCGGGCTCCTCTCCGTCGACGACGCGACCGCGGCGACCGCCACGCAGCCGCCCAGCGCCACCTGTTCAACCGGATGCTCGGCATGCTCCACCACTGCCTGGCCACCGGCCAGCCCTACGCCGAACATCGAGCCTTCGCCGGCTGATTGAAAGGAGAGGGCGCCCAACGAGCCAGAGTGTGGCTGTCTGCCTGCATCGGTAGCATCGCAGGCCATGCGACTCGTTCTTCTGAATGGCCCGCCGGCAGTTGGCAAATCGACTCTTGCTCGACGCTATGTAGCTGACAATCCGTTGGCCTTGTGCCTGGATATCGACGAGATTCGCTGTCGCCTTGGTCAATGGGACTCGCACCCCCAATCGAATCCCCTTGCGCGCACACTTGGCCTCCAGATGGCGCGGGCCCATCTAGCGAACGGCTACCGGGTGGTTGTACCGCAGCTTCTCCTGCGTACAGAGTTCATCGACGAGCTAGCTGGGGCGGCGGCCGAAGCGCAAGTACCGTTCACCGAAGTCGTGCTGCTAGCCCCCACGCTCGAAGACGCGATAGTCCGCTTTCAACAAACGCAGAACGCCCTTGCTGCCTCGGGAATCCCGCATCCCCGGCAGGCAGTAGCTGACGAAATCGAAGCGATCAGCGTGTCGTACGAGCGGCTCAGCTCGCTTGCCAAACAACGGCCACAGGCCAAGGTGCTCTGCACGTCGTACGGCGACATCGAGGGTTCGTATCGATCCTTGCGCCGGATGATCGAGGGCAAGTGACGGCCTGCCCCCGAACGGACACCAGACACTCGCTTTGCAGCTTGACGTTAACCCCTGTGGGAGGTCTCCGGGAGAGGAGCATGGGGCCTCGAGCCTGTTGTTGCCGCAATGGGTTTGGCGGTTGGGAGAGCAGGATTGAACGGCACCGATGTTGGGTCAGAGCAGCGGGAGCAAGTTTCTGACTTCTGAGAGTCGGTAGGGACTGTGGACCTCCAGCGCCAGCCCATAGAGGCCCCGTTGCGCCGTTGAGATCATGCCGAAGCAGGAGTTGATGTGTCGCACCGCCTCCAGCACGGGGGGTGCAGCTTCTTGGTTGGCTGACAGAGAGCGTTCAGAACGGTAACCAGCCACGAAGGAAGTCCGTACCCTCAAGCCGTCTGGTGAGGGATCCTTGCGGGCATCCCGCATGGTCGCAGTCGGTTCGCCCCAGGCATCGACCGTTGTCGTTCCTGCGGGCGCATGTTCAGCGGTTCGTTCACGGAGCGCCCAGCCAACTGTCTAGTGCTGCCTCGAGATCCCGGCCGCGATGATAGCCGCGCTCGGTAATCAAAGCGATCAGGTGACGGGCGTCCTCGAGATCCTAGGCGTCCGCCCGCTCGATCAACGTACGCAGGTCGCGGTCGCGTTTCTCGCTACGCCGCCAGCAGAGCTTGACCGCGATCAGGTCCCCGATGCGGGCGACCGGGATCGTCAGGCCCGGCGGGACCTCCAACGACTCCGCCGCCCCCACGACCTCGGGCTCGACGCCGGAACTCGCGAAGAACAGGTCGACGCCCACGTCCTCGCCGGCGACAGGTGAGAGCAGCCGTACGGTCGCGAGTCGACCGGTCTGGTCGTGCAGGATTGACTCCCTCGACCGGTAGCCGGCCGCGAGCAGGTCACGGACACGTGCCTTCGCCGCCGCATCATCGGCCGCTGCGACGGCGATGTCGATATCCGCGGTGGGTCGCGGCTCCGCCCGCGCGCAAACGGCGAGGCCGCCGACCAGCGCCCAGTGCGAACCGAGGTCGTGAAGATCGCCCACGATCTGCCGGAGGGCCTCTTCGAGCATGATCACGAGGATCCACCCTTGCAGTCACCGACGGACGTGGCCAGAGATTTCCGCGCGAGGCAAGCACGACCTGTCTGCCCGATGACCGATCCCTGACGGACGGACGTCGACCGGTGATGGCGCGTCCTCAGCTCAGGCGGGCTTGCGCCATACGGAGACGTGCTTGGGGCTCTCATCGGTGAACGGGTGGCCGTCCCAGTCTGCGACGCGACGCTCGAGCTCGAGGCCGGCGATTCTGGCCATCAGGTCCAGCTCGGCTGGCCAGGCGTACCGGAATCGCCCCGCGCCGCGGCGCCAGGTCCCGTCGGGCTCCTTGGTGAAGTGGTGGGAGGTGCACATCTGGTGCACCAGGTCATGGGTGTCGAACCCGAGGTGATGCTCGCTGACGTCGAACGGCGCCGCGAGCTGGCCGGGTGGCAGGCGACGCAGCGGCGGCACCCAGAGCTCGATCAGGAACCGGCCACCGGGGGCCAGATGTCGGGCGGCGTTGCAGAAGCACTCCACCTGCTCGTCCTGAGTGAGCAGGTTGGAGATCGTGTTGAAGACCAGATAGACCAACGCGAACTCGCCGGGCACGTGCGTCGTCGCCATGTCGCCGACCGTCACCGGCAACGTCTCCACGTCGACCTTGGTCCGAAGCTGGTCGACCATCGGCTGCGACAGCTCGATGCCGACCACGGGCACCCCGCGCTCCCGCAGAGGCACGCCGACCCGGCCGGTTCCGATCGCGAACTCCAGCGCCCTGCCGTCGCCGGCGAGGTCGGCCAGGAAGTCCACGGTCGGCCCGAGCACCTCAGGCGAGAACATCTCGTCGGACAGGTCGTCGTACCGCCGCGCGGTCTCCTCGTCCCAGAGCGCACTGCTAGTCACGTCCGCCGATCCTGCCCCTCCCGGTCCAGACCGCCAACCGAATTACCGCACGGCGTTCAGCCTCGAGCCGGTGTGGCGGCCGGCACAGCGTGGGCCGAGGTGCTGTCCGTCGTGCCCGGCGTCAGCTCAACATCGACGCCGGGCTGGTCGTAGACGGGTGCCGACCAGCAGCGAGTCAGGAGCCCTCGTCGAGCCCGTGTTTGTTTGGGGATCGGACACGCCTCGGCCCGTCCCAATGATCGGCGGCCCCGTAGCTGATATTTCATGCGTACGACATGTATGGCTCGTGCAGGCGCTTCACGAGGTCCTTGGAGCGCAAGCCTTCCCGGATCCAGGCCAGCCTCCCCAGCGTGGGGAGCATGTCGTGCTCGGCGTCGCTGAGTGGACGCACGGACTCGTAGCCGTCGATGACGGGCGCTCTCACTAGCTCGGGAATCCGCGTGTAGTAGACGGCGATGTCATAGGCGCGCCAGCTGTATCCGCACAGGTCGAAGTCGAACCACGTGATCTCTCCGTCGGCGGTGAAGTTGTGGTTGAGTCCCTGGACGTTGCCGTGCACGATGCCCCAGCCGCCAGGTCCCGGATCGAACGCCCGGATGCGGCGTCGAATGTCGGCAATCTGCTCCATGATGAAGGTGACGTCGGCCGGCGGGTCCGTACGCAAAGAGGTCCGTAACTGCTCCAGCCACCGGTCCAGCAGAGTCTGCTCGCCGAGCGTATAGCGATCACGACCCTGCGGTCACCGAGGTGGACGGCGTAGGTGTCGTTGAGACCGGAATGCAGAAGCCGGCATTCGTCCGGCGTCCCGAACGCATACTCGGTGGCGAAAGTGCCCTTGCGGACGACGCTTGATGATCGTTGCCACCCCCTCCGGCGGCTGGTTCTTCCGGAGGGGTGGTTGCTGCGTGGGTTGTGGGTGGGTGTCATGGTCGGGTGTGGCGGCTCGGGCCGGTGATGGCGATGAGTGCGCCGATGGTGAGACCGTTGCGACGGTGAGTGCCGCGGTGAAGCCGTTGGTGAACACGTCGGGGTTGGCGTATCCACCGGCGTTGGCGAATGCCGCGCCGAGGATGGCGATGCCGAGCATGCCGCCGAACTCGCGCACCTTGCTGTGTACTCCGGCTGCCTGTCCGAGTGCGTTGTTTCGCACCGCGCTGAGGACTGTGTTTTGTACTGCGGGGAAGACGGCCGAGGCGCCGATGCCACTGAGGATCAGTGGCCCAACGATCTGGGTGTAGCCGGTGCCAGGGGCGGCGATCAGTGCGAGCCAGAGCATGCCTGCGGCTTGGAGCAGTAGGCCGGATACGCGGACGATCCGGTTTCCGTAGCGGTCGGCGAGTGCGCCGGCCAGTGGGGCGATGAGTGGCATCGTCCCGGTCCATGGGAGCAGCCGCAGTCCTGCCTCGATCGGGTTGTAGCCGAGACCGGTCTGGAGGAACTGCGCCATCCAGAACACCACGTCGAGGATGACGGCGGAGTGTAGTAGCGCGGCGATGTTGCCGGTGGCGAATCCGCGGCTTTGGAAGAAGGCGACCGGCACCATCGGGTGCGGGGTGTGACGTTCCCATCCGAGGAAGACGATAAGCAGCAGTGCACCGACTGCGAGCCCTCCCACGACCTCTGTCGCGGTCCAGCCAACCCCGGCCGCGCGTACCAGTGCCCAGATCAACCCGAGGGCCGCGCAGGTGACCAGGATCAGTCCAGGCAGGTCGAGCGGCGCCCTCGCGCCGTGGGTTTCTGGAACCTTCCGGAAGAGCAAAGGCAGGACCATCAAGCCGATCGGGACGTTCAGCCAGAAGATCCACTCCCAGCTTGCTAGCGCGGTCACTGTTCCGCCGAGGGCCGGCCATCTCGACGGCGACCGGCTGGCCGGATCTACAGCGAGCTCGATCTCGTGGCTGCAGAGTGCCTGCGCCAAGGCACGTGGGACGCGCTGAACCCAGCCGAGCTGGCGGCGGGCCTTTCTGCCCTTGTCTATGAGTCTCGTACGCCTGAAGACGTGGGTCCGCCCACCTACCCGGTGGTGCGGCACGCGAGGCTCTAGGCAATGTCGTACGGATCTGGGGCGATCTCGATGCGCTCGAATCCGATTTCCGGCACGACTTTCTCCGCGAGCCCGACCTCGGCTTTGCGTGGGCGGCCTACCGCTTGGCTTCCGGAATGTCCCTCACCGTGGTCTTGGACGAGTCAGGCCTTGCTGCTGGCGACTTCGTACGGTGGGTGAAACAGATCATCGACCTGGCCGATCAGATTGCCGACGCGGCAGGCGAGGGTCCACTCCGTCGCACTGCCCGCGCCAGCGTCGACGCTCTGCGCCGAGGCGTCGTGGCCTTTGCGTCCGTCGGTCCGACGCCGACTGAGCGAGCGTCACGCTGGGTGAGCGCGGTCGGTCTCGGAAAGCGTTTCGGACGCCCGAGGACGGCGTACATGACTATCTTCTACGGCCATGAACCTTCTCGAGATCTCCCGGGCGGAACGGGAGGCCGCGCCTGTGTTCATCGTCGGCGAAGCACGCAGTGGTACCACCATCCTCAGCCGCATCCTGCAAAAACATGAGGCCTTCCGCCCACGCGAAGTGAACCTCAGGGAGAGCGCCGTCATGGCTCATGCCAACCAGAACGCGACGTACGGACCGCGCCTCCCAAGCAGCCTTCACGGCTATATGGGAGATTCACAGCGATATGAGGACTTCCTCGCCTCGCTCGCGCCGATTCGGCATCTGATGCGCACCGGTATCGTCCTTCAAGAGAGAATCCCATCCCAGCGTGCAAAGGACCTGATCTGGGCGGCCACCGGCCATGTCCTTCTCGTGCGCTCGTACTTCCACCATGCTCGGCTCGTCCGTGGCGCGAGGAGAGTCGTGGAAAAGACGCCCTCGCACATCCACCACGTCAACCGGCTGCTGCGCTGCTATCCGAGGGCACGACTGATCTACATTCACAGGCACCCAGTAGACGTCTACAGCTCCTACGTTCGCAGGTCTCAGATCGATCCGAAGTCGCGCAGCTGGACCAGAATGTCGCTGAAGGCGTTTGCGAAGCGGTGGGAACAGCGGACGACGCTGGCGATCGAGGCCGCGGATCGCCTGCCCGACGCCTTCCTGCTCCTGCCCTACGCCGACTTCACCGGTGACGCCCAGACGACGATGAGGCGGGTCTGCCATTTCGTCGGCGAGGAATTCGATCCAGAGATCATCATGGAACGCGAGCCAGACCTCACGCGGCTCAAGGAGACACCACATGTGTACGGGCAGATCGTCACCAAAACAAAGGACTGGAGCGACTACCTGAGCGCTGAGCGCGCCGCGCGACTACAGGAGTTGCTGGCCCCGATGATGGCCAGGCTGTCCTACCCGCCGTACGGCGACCCCGACCGAAGGGCAGGGGCATCGCCCGGTGCTCGCCACGAAATAGGACCGTAGGTGTCCTAGTTGGTGGCTACGTTCGGGCCATGACGACATCGCTGCTGAAAGCTGAGTTGCTGGAGTTGTCTGCTTGGGACTGGCAGCGCTTCCGTGACCGCATCGATGGTCTCACTGATGTGGAGTACTTGTGGGAGCCGTTGCCGGGCTGCTGGTGGGTACGCCGGGGCGAGGACGGGCTGTTCTACTGCGACGGCAGGAATCCACCCTTGATCCGCCGCCGTTCACCACGATTGCCTGGCGGCTTTTGCCATCTGATGGGTGATCCTCCCGAGGACAACCGCGACAGCTGGCTCGGCTTCCCATCCGATTCTGGAGACTCGTTGTGCGGTGCCCGGGACGGCGGCGGACGCGATCGTCGAACTCGAACGACGCCACGAGTACTGGCACGGCAATCTCGCGGCTCTGGACCCGGACAGGCTCGCCGAACGACTCGGACCGATCGCGGGACCGTACGCCGAAGACACCAAGGCGGGCTTTGTGGTTCACTGCCTCGACGAACGGATCCACCACGGCGCAGAGGTCGGTGTCCTGCGAGATCTGTACCGCTCGAGTCGTCCGCAGGAACCGTTTGTCGCGGCTTGTCTGCGCGGTGACCGCGGCACCGCCGAGTTGCTGCTGCGCGAACTCGTTGACCAGGTCCAGGACGCGGCGGTAGAACTCCTCGGCGTCGGCGTCGGCGTCGGCGTCGGCGTCGTCGATCCAGGCGTAGCGCTTGATCGCGCGGAGATTGTCGTCGATGTGAGCGGGAGCGGCCTCGGCTGCCCACTCGGCCATTCGGTTAGGGATCAGCTCGGTCTGTTCAGGCGTGATCTGGCCGACGTAGAAGACTCGGGCAGTTCTCCCGTAGAAGCGTTCCTCCCGCCCCCGGATCATGCGCGTTCGTACAACCTTGAGCATCCCGGCCTCGGCCAGCAGATCGACGTGATAGGCGACCGTGCTCTTTGGGCGCTTTACGGCGGAGGCTAGTTCTTGCACCGAGGCCGCCCTCTCGAGCAGTAGTTCGAGCAGGGTGCCGCGGAAGGAGTCGAACATCGCCTTGAGCTCCTGGGTGGACGTGACGATGCGCACGTCGTCGAGTTCGTAGTCCGGCACCTGCTCGAGGCAGCCGATCGAGAGCTGTACGAGGAAGTGGGGGGTCGGCTCAAGGGTCCGCTGGAATGGATCGGTGCCTTCCGGGTCGATCACAGCGTGGCCGGACCGTACCGGCCGCACTTGCCGTTTCCGATCTCTTACTGGGCGTACACGGCTGAGATATCGAGCTGGTCGCCGAGCCGACGAATCCCGGTGACGGCGAGCAAGTGACTGCGGTTCAGGTACTCCCGATCGATGAGGCGATTGAGTTCCTGTCGGTGTTCGATGACGGCCCACTGCTCGACGCCGTGAAGCTGGCCCACGCGCTCGAACTGGAAGCACCAGACGGTGCCCGGTAGACCGTCCTTTGCCGGACACTCGGCTGCATCAACACCGTTGGCGAGGTGTCCGCGGCGCTGAGCCGATGCGCGTTCATGCGGACAGCGCCAGCCCGAGGGGCGTCAGGTTCCGTAGCTTCACCGCCGGTCGGGCGGGACTGTCTAGACTCTGCGGATGTGACTGTGTTCCACGAGGAGATGATCGGACGCGCGGTGGCCTGGGGTCAGAACGCTGATGAGGTCGCAGGGCAGGTTCTGTATGGCTCGCTGGCGCAGGGGCGTGGGCGACGGTTGTCCGACGTGGACATGGTGGTCGTGACGGGCCGGCGATTCGCCGGAATGCTCGCTTGCGAGCGCCTTAGGAGGAACTCAGAGCGTCCAGCGACGCCCTGGGAACGATGCCGTCCGCCCGACGAGCCAATGCCTCATCGATCGTGACCAGCGCATCGGCCTGAAGCCGCGTCACGGCGAGGTACTCGGCATCCCCCATAGTGTCCCACCCCTGCTCCCGGGCGATCCGCCAGGCTGTGCGACGGGAGACCCGGTCGCCCAGCAGCCGCATCTTCACCTCGGTCAGGCGCTCGTGCATTCGCAACGCCTCGACCTCGTCGAGCTCACCGCATCTGACCCGTTCGAACAGCAGCGACAGTGCCTGCGACCGCACCGGATTTGGTGCGACAAGCTGGTGATCGGGACTGATCTGCACACCGGTCGACACGATGTGCAGCAAGGTCCTGGCGTCGACCACGTAGCGCGTCATGGCTTGCAGAATACGGCAGGCCGTCCCCGACCGTCCCGAACCTGTCGATGCAGATTGAGTCGTGATCAATGGGTCGTTCGGGTGAGATCTTTGATCCAGATCATCGAGGCTCGACGGTGTAGGCTCGCGAGGTAACTCTCCGGGGTCTTGTCGTACCTGGTGGCGATGCCTCGCCAAGCCTTCAGCTTGTTGATCAGCCGTTCGACGGTGTTTCTCTCCTTATAGAGAGGTCGGCGTCATGGCTGATGGGCCGGCCGCCCCGGGTGTCAACGGCGGCTGAATATGGAGCCGGTAGACGGCACACTGTGTGTCCTCCAGTGCACTGAGAAAGGTTGCGATCCCGATGTACGAACTCTCGGCCAACCTCGAGCTCCTTTTCACCGAGCACGGCGGGCGAGGTGGCGAAGCGGGCGACAGCGCCGCTGACCGTGTGCGGGCCGCCGCCGAGCTCGGCGTACCTTCGGTGGAGATCTGGCTCTGGCGAACCAAGAACCTCGACGAACTCGCCGAGACACTGCACGCCACCGGCACGGCGCTCCAGGTGATGTGCGTCGAACCGATGGGCCACCTCGTCGACCCATCGACACACGACACGTTTCTCACAGCCGTGGCCGCATCCGCGGCGGCAGCCGACAAGCTCGGCTGCCCCTATCTCGTGGTCACTGCCGGCCAGGACCGGCCGGGTGTACCTCGATCGACCCAACACCAGGCCATCGTGGACGCGCTTCGCCAGGCGGCACGGGTTCTCGAACCCTATGATGCGACGCTGCTCCTGGAGAATCTCAACTCCAGGGTCGACCACCTGGGCACATTCCTGGACTCGACCACCGAATGCCTCGACATCCTCGACGAGGTCGCCTCACCACGGGTCAAACTCCTCTACGACCTCTACCACTCCCTCGTCATGGACGAAGACCCGGAAGCCGTGCTCGCCGGGCGCACGCAATGGCTCGCCCATGTCCAGATCGCCGACGTCCCCGGACGTCACGAACCCGGCACCGGTTCGGTGGACTGGCCCCGCCAGCTCACGATCCTGCAAAAGCTCGGCTACACCGGACGGATCGGCCTGGAATACACCCCCACCGCCACCTCCGCCCGCTCGCTCGATCACATTCGCGAGAGTGCCCAGGCGGCGGGCTCGGTGCAGTAGGCCTCGCTCGGCAACACAGCCTCTCCTTACGTCTAGCCGAACGCACCGTAGTCAAAGGTGGTCGTTCGCCCATGGCCCATCGCTTGCCATCGCGCCACGGCAATCGGCCGAATTCGCGGGTGTCGAACCCGGGGATCCTCATCCGGACGCTGGCCCCGTATCGGAACGCAAGGTCAGCGGCTCAGCCACTCACCAAGGTCAACGGAACAGTTTTTGCGCGGCCCGGGAGGGCACTCGGCGACGACTCTGGAATCCTGCGTGACTGATCTGACCCCGGGCATCAGCTCTTCGGACAAGCCAGTTCCCGGACCCACAACCATCAGTAACCCTAAACCGGTCCTCGCCGCGGTGTCTTGAGACAAAGGTGAGCCTAGGAAGGGCGCCTCGCTCACTCGCCGTTGGCGTCGGCAGCTAGGAGGGAAAGAGCCTCCAGTGCCCCTCGGAGACGACCTCGACGGTGCCGTCGACCACCTTGATGGCCGTCTCGTCGTCCATTGCGTACGCCGGACCCGATATGCCGGCCGCCCATTGTTCCGCCTCTGCCATGGAGTTGCCCGGCATGCCCTCCTGAGCCAGGTGTGGACAGATCGAGAAGTCAACGACGCCCAACGTGCTGTCGTTACCGGTCGGCGGTCTCCACTGGACGAAGTCCTCCCCGATCCTGGGGGTCATCACCATGCTCCCGGCGCTCAGTCCCACCCAGACCGTCTCTTTCAGCGACGGAAGCAAGTTCGCCAGCCCGGACTGCCGCATCCAGTGGCACAGGTAGAGGGCATCGCCGCCCGCCACCAGCAGGACGTCCGTCTCCTGGACCAGGGGCACCCAGCGCTCTTCATCGATGCTGGGCAGCGCGGTGAGCTCCAGCACGCCGACGGACTTCCAGCCCAGGTCGACCATGGGCAGGTCAGAGTTTCCACTGATGAACCGCCAGGCACCGACGCCGGGGCCGACCATGGGGTGCCCGTACTGCGCGGTGGGGATACACAGCGCGCTCGAGTCGGCGATCGGCTTGCCCAGCAGATCGACCAACGCGCGGTGGATACTGGCGTTCTTCACGCCCGCGGACGTGAGAAGAAGCCTCAAGATGCCTCCCGATTCGAGTGCGATGGGGCGGTCTGAGGTATAGACCAGGGACCACCGTGAAACTCATCGCTGCTGAACGAGGCAAACCTACCTGCGACAGGCCGCTCGCTCCGCAGATCAGGATCGAGCGCACACAGCACCGCACGCACCGCGGCATGTCCGAACTCAGGCACCGAACTCCATCCTCGCTAGCGGATCCCTCAGCGGACACCGCAGCGGTATGCAGCCAGCCAGCGGGTGGTCGTTAGCGTTTCACTGGCCGGTGGTGCCGTCGATCGCCTCGCGGATGATGTCGGCGTGGCCGTTGTGTCGTGCGGTCTCCTGGATCATGTGGGCCAGGATCGCGCGGAGGTTGCCCGGCGCGCCCGAGGGCGTGGTGACGACGTCGTCCAGCTTGCCTGTGGCCACTACCTCGCGGGCCCGCTGGCATGTGTGCATGTACAGCCCGACCAGCCCGTCCGCGGTCTCATCCTGGTCGATCCGGAAGTCGGCCTCGGAGTCGAACAGGTCCGGCTCGTCAATCCCTGCGTAGATCTTCAAGAACCAGTGCTGCTCGGTGCCGGCCAGGTGCTTGACCAGCCCCAAAAGGCTTAGGCCGGACCTAGGGCGTGTCCCGTAGATCTTGGTGGTCGAAGTTCGATAGATCATTGGTGTGTTTGATCGTCATGACTTGACTGATGAGGAGTGGCAGCGGCTGGAGCCGTTGCTGCCGGAGCAGCCGCGGCAG